>JAUTXJ010000184.1 GCA_030838075.1 Acidobacteriaceae bacterium | reverse complement strand
CGGGAGGCCTGGTGGATAACGAGTTTCGCAGAACGTGATGTGGAAGGGATTCTGGTTAACACGCAAGTGGATCGTAAAGTAGACACGCTTTTGACCAGCTTGATCGCCACGCTGGTAGCTTACGGCGGCCATTCTCCGCGCATTGACTCCGAAAACGTGCGACTGCCGGGTTTTGACGACCTTATTGCTACATTAAAACTGCTGGCACGCATCACCCTTCCGCTGGAACCAGTGCGCGAACTTTCGCCTGAGGCCGGTACGCGTGAAATTCACGAAGCCATGGAAGCGGCGAGGCACGATACAGTTCGGCTGCTGCTCAGCGCGATCTCGCAATACTCGCCAGAAGAGGGTGAACTGCCGCAGTTATATGTGAAGCGTCTTGCAGAGAGCATGGTTTTTGAATATTTGCTGGCCGAATTCGCGGCGGGATCGTTGACGCCGGTTTTGGTGCGACCAACGTTTGATCGTCTGGGTGAAGTGTTGGCGGCGGCGGGAAAGTTTTCCGGCACGCAAGGTACTGTTAACCCGACTCCTTCACCTTCCACGTTGCAATCGTCGTTAGCGACTACGTGGGCCGCTGAGAGTTATCGGGAAAAATTGGTGACGCGCTTCTGGCTGGAGCTGCCGCCGCGCGAAAAGTCCATGGTGTTACGGGGGCCGGATTTGTGGAGCGTCCCGGTGCCGGCACTGCGCCAAACTCTAGGGCACCTCGCGGATGCCGGGGCCGATGCGCCGCGCCGCGAAGCACGCCACATCGTTTTGAATTACGCCAGACGGTTGGAGCATCCCGATTCCCGCCCCCGCCAAGCCGTGGCCGCGGGACTGAATGAATTGTGGCCAATCATTGAATCGCTGTGGCCCAACCAGTTACCGGAAGATTTAAGCAAGGGAGCGCTGGCCGCGCTACGCGTGGAGCGCGAGCCGCAAACGGCCTCAGCGCTGGCAACATTCATCGAATCACTGGCATACCTTGCGGTGGTGCGCGGAGACTATGAAGGATTCGAAGCGATTCTTCTAGCGTTGGAGCAGCCTTCCGAGGATTTCGAGCACACCAACTTTTCCGCATTGGCAAAACGTCTCTTCGCGCAGGACCGGCTTTTCCTTTTGGTGGATGCTGGACTGGCACACCGCGCCCTTGACCCGGTGTTGCCCAGGTTGCTGGAGCGCGACCCTGATAAATTGCTGGACCGCCTTACGCTATTATTGGGCGAAGAACGCGGGGCCAGCCTGTTGCCGGCCATGGCGCGGCTGCTACGCACCATCGGTGTGCCGGTGTTGACGATCCTAGAGACGCGACTTTACGAAGCTCGTCCGCAGCGCGTGACTGCTGCTATCAAGTTGCTTGCGACGGCGGACCCGGACCGATTGCTGCGCGGCCTCACACGGGCTCTGCCCAGTTGGGAATGGAACATGCAGGATCTGGCGATCAGCGAGTTATCACGGCCGACAAACGCTCCCAACGCGCAGAGTGCCGCGTTCGTATTTTCCAGCGTGCTTATCCATGCGCACCCGCTGGTGGTCCCGATGATGATCGATCAGATCGGGCTCAGCGGAGAAAGCTCGGCGATTCCACAATTGATGGAAATTGCGGCTGGGGAACACACTACCCTGCGCGACCAATTCGTACGCATCAAAGCGATCGAAGCGCTTGGCCGGTTACGAGCTACGGAGTCCATGCAACTGTTGCATCTGCTTGCTGAGCGTCGCAGCGGAATTGCCTATGCCGAACCGTCCGGGTTGCGCGCCGCGGCCCAGGATGCATTGGCTTTGATCGAAGACCGTCCCACATCAGCATCGGTGCGTGCTGCGTTCGAGGCTCCGGGCGCGCACGGAGTGGTGTACGCGGTTCCGCGACGATACACACGCGTGCCCCTGGATGCCCCTCTGCGCGCGCAGGTCAGCGCAAAGGCCGCGGGAGCCAGCGTGGCGCGGGTAAAAACCATCAGTCTCGGGGGAGCCTACCTGGAAAGCTCAAAGAACCTTTCCGTTGGTGAATCCGTACAGTTGGAAGTACGTTCCGGGTTGGGCAAAAAGATTCATTGCACCGCGATTGTCCGCAACAGCACTCCTGGGGGCAACGGTGTGGAATTCGTGCACATGAACGACGAGGACCGCACTAAATTGCGCAAATTGGTCCTGCGCAAGATGCCAGCCTAGTTCCCCGTCTGGCAGTCCGGCTCCTGAGCACCAGGGCAAGCCAGAATGCAGACCCTTTTTCGCTGTCCCCACAAAAAGGTCCTCGCTAACCTACAGGATATTTGGTACGGTGATGCCGCGATTACCTTATCGACGTTTGGCCGATAAGTAGCGTAGTTTGTTTTGTCCCCAACTGGCGTCCTTCATTCGAGGTGGCATATGTTACTCGCTATCGCGGGAATTCTACTTATCGTTGCGCTTCTGGGTCTGGCTGCGTTCTTCTGTGCTAAAGAATGTGGCAGAGAGCAGTTAGATGAGTTGCTGAATGATGGGCAGGTAATAGGCAGGCCATCGGCCCGCCGTGCACACTCGAACTGAGGCACTCCGGGCGGCAGAACATGCGCGCTGAATTAGCTAATTCGCCCGCTGCAGTACGTTGGAACCGAAACTTTGTCTTAATTCTGCCTTTGCTGTTGGCGCTCATGCTAGGGTTGTTCGCTGTCAGCGCTACGCCGCAAGCCAAACACACCAGTCCCGCTTCTTCTTCCACTACCAAATCACCTAATTTGAACGCCCTGGTTCGCGATATTCTGCAGAACGAACTTCGCGCTCAAGCCGACGATCACTCCTTGTGGTGTTACCGCAAACTTACTGATAAGGATGGCAAGCAACAATTGTTTGCGGCGTGCCAGACCAAAACGTTGGAGATTGATCGGCTCATGGCCGTCAACGGCAAGCCTCTCACCGAGCAGCAATGGACCGAGGAGAATCAGCGCATCGAACGACTTTTGAACAGCCGCTCTCAAGTAAAGAAGGAGAAAGAGCAGCAGCGCCAAGACGGTGAGCAAGCCACTCGCATGCTAAGAATGGTTCCTGACGCGTTTCTGTTCCAGCAGGAAAGTAGCGACGGGAACCGTATTACGCTGCACTTCGTACCCAACCCCGCATTCCACGCTTCCGGCGCATCGGAAATGGTTTTTCACCATATGGAAGGAACTTTGACGCTGGACGTCAAACAGAAGCGTCTGGTGGAAATCAGCGGCCGCTTGAACAGTGACGTCAAATTCGCGGGAGGTCTTCTGGGGCATCTCGATAAAGGCGGCACGTTTTACGTGAAACAGCAAGAAGTTGGGCCGGGCTGTTGGGAAATGACGCGCATGGACGTACAAATGAATGGCAAGGCGCTCTTCTTCAAGACTATTTCAGTACGCACCAGAGAGATCGATACCGATTTTCATGCCGTGCCCGAGGCCGCATCCATCCAACAAGTAGCGGCATTGACGAACGAAAGCGGCGAGAAAAACCAGATCCGCGAGCAAAGGTAACGACGCACTCTCTACGCTGTTCGCTATTCACCGTCTCCATTTCTCCCGTCCCAAACTAACTTTTCGCTCTAGCTCGCATTTTCTTCAAGGTATCAGGACAAGCGATCCTCAATATGCCTGCTTCGGAAACCAAACCTAAGTTACGATTAACCTTAATCAGTTAACGGAGTTGTTGTGACCACAAATTTGTGGATTCTTGTCGTCGGAACAGTGGCCGGCCTTTGCACCACCTTCGCTTTCGTGCCGCAAGTGATAAAAATCTGGAAGCAAGGTGGGCGAGATTTGTCCTACGGGATGCTCGCTCTGTATTTGATTGGAGCAATTCTGTGGTTCATCTATGGAGTTTTGTTGCACGCCCAAGCTGTCATTATCACTAACTTTGCTACCGCCATCGTGATTGCATTTGCTACCGCCATGAAAGCCTGGACCGCCAGACGCGACAACCTTAGAGCACCACTGCAAGTTACAGAGCGCCACTGAACTTTTGCTGACGCACCGGCCTTCGCATTCGCCGAGGATGCCAGGTTCTTGTACGCCGCCCAGTTTTTCTCGCTTCGCCGATGCTATAAGATAAGTACATAGGTTACCTGCACGTAACAGGAGAACGAATGACGGTTGTGGCTATTACGATGGGAATTTTAGTGGTCGCGCTAGTGGTTTGGCTGCTGCTGCACAGCACGCAAGCTGAACGCAAAAGCGCCGTGCTGGAATCGCAGATGACCGAATTGCGCCATGAATTGCAGACCATCGCCACTGCACAAGCCCAAAGCAGCGGGCAAATCTCCGCTATCGGGCTAACTGTATCTCAGCGTCTCGAAGGCGTGACCAAGGCGCTGCAAGATGGAGTGGCCAATTCCGCTACGATCGCCACACACGGGCAGACCGCCATCGCCACAGAGCTGAAGAACGCGCGCGAACAGATGGGCCAAATTCAGAAACAACTGGGCGAGTTTCACGAGTTAAGCCGTAACGTATCCTCGGCTACAAAATCGCTTGAGGATATTCTCGGCGGCGCAAAAAGCCGCGGCATGCTTGGGGAAGTGACGCTGGAGCGCCTGTTGGAAGATTGCTTGCCACCATCGCAATTTTCTTTCCAACACCGCTTCTCTTCTGGCGAGATCGCCGACGCGGTGATTTTTCTGCGCGACAGCAAGCTGATGTCTATCGACTCCAAATTCCCGCTGGATGCTTTTCGCCGCTTCTCCACTGAGGGCGATGATGCCAAAAAGCAATTCGTCACGGCGGTAAAGGGTCACGTCGACGCCATCGCCAGAAAATATATCGTGCCTGGCGAGGGCACGCTGGATATGGCGCTGATGTTTGTACCGTCGGAAAGCGTTTACTACGAATTATTGATGCTGGCGGACAGTAAGGGTCAACAACTGGACAGCTATTGCCGCAGCAAAAAAGTGATTGCCGTTTCGCCGAACACGCTTTACGCGCACCTGTGCGTCATCGCCATGGGCCTGCGCGGCATGCAAATAGAAGAAAACGCCACGCGGATATTTTCGAGCCTTTCTGGAATGCACAAACAGATGGAGACGTTTACGGATGTGTTCGAGAAGCTGGGGACGCACATCAAGAATTCCCAGCAGTGTTACAACGACGCGGACAAGCGTCTGGAGAAAACGCAAAATACGCTGGACAACTTGCTGGGAACCAGCTCCACTCAAGCCGCGCTGGATGTGCAAGGCACTCTAGCTCTGCCCGTTGATTCCACCAGCTCCGCAGCAGCCGCAAAGAAAAGCGCATAGTTCCCAAGGAAGCGGCCTCCATTTCCAGCCGCTCTTTCAACATGGTTTATTCTTTAGAAGAATGCACCCTACTGTGTCGACTTCGGCGTGGGATGTGCAATCACCGGAACCAAGCGAATGGAAATAATAAAATTTCCACGTTTGCGCCCCACCACTTCGAAGTGCGCGGCATTTTCCGCACCGCCTGAAGATAATTGCCGCGCCGTATCGCCACCTGTTAATTCCGCAATGTCCGGCGCAAGGTTCTTGGCTTCCAGCGCGATCTTAGCCTGCGTGCCGCGGACGCTGACGGTCAGCCCGCGGTGCTCCCCGGGCGAGAGCGGGGAAGAATCGGCGTGCAAGGCCAACTCAAGAAAGGTCATGTTGAAAGCTGGAAAACTGTTCTTGCCGCAATTGATTTTAACGGATGTGAGCCCGGGTTCCAGATCGACAGGCGGCAAAACAACGAGAGAGGTTGCCGACGAGGCCAGCACGATTGCCTGTAGACCGCCGGTCGTTACACTATTAGCATCGGCATAGCCGCAAAATACGTGACCGAGAACATCGAAGCGATCGCTGAGCGAGGCGATGCGCGGCGCAGAGTTTATCTCCACCAGCGAAAGCTCGGTTTCGGTGGGCGCAACGATGGTGGTGGGCACGCGGCCGCGTCGTCCCTCAATAGCGGCAAAAATGACTCCCGGAATAAGCGGCGCGACCAGCAGAGCGCGCCCGGATTGGTCGGTGGTCAGGCGGTCTCCATTAGAAAATGCCACGGTGACGCCGGGAGTCAGCCGCCCATTCACATCGAGCACCGCTAAGGTCGCGCGCTCGCCAGAAACGATTCTGCGAGGCAGCAGCAAAATTCGAGCCCCTGCGGGATTAGGCGCGTGCTGCGCTATCGCGCCCCAAGCAAACAGTAATGCAGAAAGCGCCGGCAAGATCACAGCGCGATAACGTGAAGACATAGAGGAATTGTAGATTACAAGCGGGGAAAGAAGAAGGTCTAGCGGAGATTCCTGGGCATTGAGTCTCAAGCGAACCACAAAGAGAGATGACGGATCTCTGTACCCAAACAGCTGCTAATCAGTAAGGTTCAAGACCTTACCCGGGCCACGAGTGTCTGTTAGCGTGAGAACTGGGGTTATTATGCCCAGCACGCTCCGGGTGTGCATCGCGACCATCAATTGGCGCGACCATCCGGAAAAGGGGATTTGTGCGCATTGTCAGCGGTGGACGGAGCGACGTCGGGCAGCAACGCGCCAACAATGAAGATTGTTTCCGTATTGTGCCGTCCCTGAATCTGTTTGTGGTTTCCGATGGCATGGGCGGAGAAGCCCACGGAGAAATCGCGAGCGCCATGGCTGTTGAAACGGTGGTCAGGACTTGCATGGGCGAAGAGACAGGAACGGTAACGGCCTCCACGGAGACGCATCCCGAATGGAGCGACAAAACGAGGCTACTTCTAAACGCCGCGCACCAGGCGAACAAAAAAATTTATGAATCAGCGGAAGTCAATCCTCAACAACAGGGGATGGGCGCGACCCTAACGGCGGCATGGATCAACGAAGAGAAACTGAGCGTCGTGCACGTGGGGGACAGCCGGGTGTACCTGCTACGCAGCGGAGTATTGCAGCAGCTCACCAGCGATCACTCGCTGGTGGCGGAGCAAGTGCGGCGCGGAATCTTGACCGCGGCGGAAGCGGAACACAGCGAGTTACAGAGCGTTCTGTTGCGTGCTCTGGGAACTCAGCCGGAGATCGAAGTGGATGCCGAGGAGCATACGCTTTTCCCCGGCGATATTGTGCTGTTGTGCTCCGACGGTTTGACGCGGATGGTGGCGGAACAAAAAATTGCGGCCACGTTGCAATCAGAATCCGATCCCGGAAGAGCGGCGGGAAAATTGGTAGCGCAAGCCAATGAAAATGGCGGCGCAGACAACATTACGGTAGTGGTAGTTCATATGGAACCGAAAGAAACCGGATTCTTGTCGTGGTTGCGTCATGGGGCGCAGAAAAATGCGGGCAAAAACGGCTCAGCATGAGGATGTGAAATGGCGAAGCTCACACTGATGTTCGAAGAAAAGACCGTAAAGGAAGTGTCACTTGGTTCGCGGCCTGTGGGAATCGGGCGGTCGCCGGACAATGACTTGGCGGTCGACAACCTGGCCGTTTCCAATTATCACGCGCGCGTCTATGTGGACTCCGGCAAGATGGTGGTGGAAGATCTCAAAAGCCTGAACGGCACCTTCGTCAACGAAATGCGCGTGGAGCGCGCCACGCTGAAACACGGTGATTCCATCCACGTCGGGAAGCACCATATCAAGGTAGACGCGACGGGCGAAGCGGTGGCCTCTTACGGATCAGGACGCCAAACCGCCACACCCAAAATTAACGAAACCATGGTGCTGGATACCAAAATGCGCCGCGAGATGCTGCAGCAAGCGGCGGCATTGGGCGAGCGTACTCAGTTGGCCGCGGGACGCATGCGGGTTCCCACACTAGTGGTCCTTGCAGGCAGCAGCAAAACCGACCGGCAAGAATATACGCTGACCAGCAAGTTGACAGTCATAGGAAAATCCCACCTGGCTACAGTGCGCCTGAGTGGATGGTTTAAACCAAAAATGGCGGCGCAAATTAATAAACACGATGACGGCTATTACCTGGGCGCCGGTGAAAAAGTGCCCTCCGTAAATGGCACGCGGATTCAAGGGCCGGTGCAACTCAAGGACGGCGACCAAGTGGAAGTTTGCGGTGCGCGCTTGAATTTCATCTTCCGCGAGTAACGCGAGAGGCGATGGCGGATTCTGCAGGCGGAAATCAGCGGCCGCGAGGATTTGCAATTTTCGTCGAGCTGCTCCAGGAGTGGTGGCAGCATCGCGTTTCGTTTCTGATCAGCGTGGTCATCACTCTTACCGCGCTTGATCTTTACATTGTTACCTACATCGGCGAGCACCCCAGTCCCCTGCTAGTTTTCATGGAACGGCTGGAACTCGATGCGCTGGATACGCGCTTCCGGCTGCGGCCTGCGAAATACACTCCTCCTGATCCGCGAATCGTAATCGTCGACATCGATCAAAAATCGCAAGAAGGGCTAGGGAAATGGCCATTTTCGCGAAGCAACTTCGCAACGATGCTCGATGTTCTGCGCGAAGACGGGGCGAAAGTGGTGGGTTTCGACATCACTTTTGACAAGCCTGATCAAACGGCAGCCCCGCTTCGCGCGCTGGCTGAGAGGCTGGAAAAGCGCAAGGCCACGGGCCAGGCCATCGATCCAAAGTTAGAGGAAGAAGTGAAAGCATTAGCGGCGGAATACGATGCCGACAGACAGTTCAGCGCAGCCATCCAGCGATTCAGCAACGTAGTCCTGGGAAATTTCTTTTTTCCAAAAGAGGAGTTGCAGGGAACCGATCAAGCAACGTTGGATTCTTACGCGGACTTGGTGCAATGGTATTCGCTGGCACAAAACTCCCTGAATCCGCCGACTGGCAAGCAAGATTTCGTAAGTTTGATGCAGCGCTATGAAGCCAACAATATTCTGTACACCGCGACGATGGCGAATATCCCCGCACTGCTCAGCCCGGACAACAATAATGCCGCCACCATGGGGTTTTTTAATGTGCTACCGGATGCCGACGGCGTGCTTCGCAGATCACTGCTGGTCGTTCCATTCGAGCGCTCCAGCAAACTCGGGGAGGCTGAACTCTACGGCTCGCTGGAAGTGCAAACAATACGACTTTATCTCGGCGTGCCTGCCGAACAATTGACGGTGAATTACAACCAGACTGGCATCGTCAGCTTGCAATTTGGAGACAAGCTGCAAGTAAAACCGGACAACATCGGCCGGCTGGCCGTTAACTATCGCGGCCCGGAGCGTACTTATCCCTATTATTCGGTCGTGGATGTTGCGCAGCGCAAAGTTCCCCCGGGAACTTTCAAAGACAAAATCGTGTTAGTCGGTGCGTCAGCCACGGGCATCGGAGACTTGCGTACACCTCCCTATGGGGGCATCACCTATCCCGGAGTAGAAGTTCACGCCAACGCCATCGATAACATGCTCAATCACGAGGCGCTGACCAGGGGCGCAGCACAGGAGTTGTCGGACCTCGCGCTGATTCTGTTTTTTGGCATACCGGTGGGAATCTGGATGGCGCTGGTAGCTCCGCGATGGATGTGGTTCGGACTCAGCTTCCTGGTGCCGCTGGCATTGATTGATTACGGCGCTTTTCTGCGCGGTTGGTGGCTGAACTTCAGCGTCCCGGCGTTGACGCTGGTTTCCAACGTTTTGCTGGTGTCGCTCTATCGCGCGTTGGTGGAAGAAAAAGAAAAACGTCGCATTCGAACCGCGTTTGGACAATATCTCAGTCCGGAAGTGATTCGCCGGCTGCTGCGGAATCCCAAGCTGGTGGAGCCAAAGAAAACAGAAATCACCGTGATGTTCAGCGACATTCGCGGCTTCACCACCATTTCAGAGAACCTGGATGCGCAAGACCTGGCCCTGTTCCTCAATCAGTATTTATCGGATATGACCGGGCTGGTCTTCGAATATCAGGGAACCCTGGACAAATATATAGGCGACGCGGTGATGGCGTTTTGGGGCGCTCCGTTTGAAGTGGACGATCACGCCATAAGCGCCTGTACCTCTGCATTGAAGATGATGCAACGGGTGCGCGAAATGCAGCGGGAGTGGCAAGCCCAAGGCAAGCCGCAGCTCGATATCGGCATCGGCTTAAACAGCGGCGTAGCCAGCGTAGGCAATATGGGCTCAGCGCTGCGTTACGGATATACCGCGCTGGGCGACACCGTCAATTTGTCCTCGCGTCTGGAAGGGCTGAACAAGGATTACGGGACGCATATCATCGTGAACGAAACCACCTATGCGGCTACACGGGAAGCAAAATTTGTGTATCGCGAGCTGGACCTAATCCGCGTAAAGGGAAAGACCCACCCGGTAATGATTTACGAATTGATTGGCCGCTCCGGAGAGGAAAACTTATATGGAAACATCGCGGATGTGCAGCTGCGGCTGGATCAGTTCGCCCAAGGACGAAATCTTTATCGGGCACGACGCTGGGAAGAAGCCCAGAGCGTATTTCAAAAAATGATCGATAAATGGCCCGATGATGGCCCGGCGCGGACATACTGGAAACGTTGCCAGGAGTACCTGTTTGATGAGCCACCGTCCGGGTGGGACGGTGTTTTTACCATGACCCACAAGTAAGTCCGTTAGTGAATTCCCTTCTAAGACGAATTGAAGAAATTGCTCGAAGCATCCTCTCACCGACCCTTCTAACCTTAACCCGGCGTAACAAGTGCGGCGTTAGGGGCATCCAAGAGCCAGTAAATCGTGCGCAATCCTTGGTTACAGCCCTAACCTGTTGCGTACCCGAAAGAGCACTTCGCGGAATCTAAAGTAGGTAAGCGTCGTTGACAGTGTTCCGGGGTGGAACCGGGGTCCGTGAAGGAAACCAAATAACAGTATGTGGATTGTTCGTTTAGCGCTTTCGCGCCCTTATACCTTCATCGTGATGGCCATGGTGATCATCCTTTTGACACCAGTGGTGCTCATGCGCACGCCCACCGACATTTTCCCCAACATAGATATTCCGGTGATCAGCCTGGTTTGGAATTACACCGGACTGCAGCCGCAGGAGATGGAACAGCGCATCACCTCCAACTCCGAGCGCGCTGTCACTACGCTGGTAAACGATGTGGAGCATCTCGAATCGCAATCGTTGAATGGAATTGCAGTTGTAAAGATTTATTTCCAGCCCAAGGCCAACATCCAAACCGCACTGGCACAAACCACTGCCATTGTGCAGACGATTTTGCGCACTTTGCCTCCCGGGACGACCCCTCCTCTGGTGGCCATCTACTCCGCTTCCACGGTGCCAGTCATTCAGATTGGCTTGACTAGTGACAGTCTCAGCGAACAGGCTCTTTTCGATTTCGGAAACAATTTTATACGTACGCAACTGGCCACCGTGCAAGGCGCCGCCTTGCCGTTCCCGTACGGGGGCAAGCAACGACTGATTTCCGTCGACCTGGACACCGCGACGCTGCAATCCAAAGGGCTTTCGGCGACCGACATCGTCAATGCGGTTAACGCACAAAACCTGATTCTTCCCACCGGCACGGTGAAACTTGGAACCCTGGAATACACGGTGGAAATGAACGGAAGCCCGCAAACAGTGGCGGGCTTGAACGACCTCCCAGTGAAAACTGTGAATGGCGCGACAATTTATATGCGCGAAGTAGCGCACATCCGGGACGGCTTTTCGCCGCAGACCAATATCGTCCGCGCCAATGGGCAACGCGGCGTGTTGATGGCGGTATATAAGACAGGATCGGCGTCGACGCTGGACATCGTGAGCCGCGTCAAAAAATCCATTCAAGACTACGCGGGCTCAATCCCTGAAGGCGTACATATCGCCATGCTCTTCGACCAGTCGCTTTTCGTGCGCGCGTCTATTTACGGCGTGCTGCGCGAAGCGTTAATCGCAGCTTGCCTGACCGCATTTATGATTCTGGTGTTCTTGGGGAACTGGAAGAGCACGTTAATCATTGCAGCTTCAATTCCACTATCCATTCTGGTCAGCGTGCTGTGCCTCAGCGCGTTGGGCGAAACGATCAACATTATGACGCTGGGCGGCTTGGCTCTGGCGGTTGGAATCCTTGTTGATGACGCCACCGTGGAAATCGAAAACATCAACCGCAACCTGGCCATGGGCAAGGAAACGGTGCAAGCCATTCTGGACGGCGCGCAGCAAATCGCTGTGCCGGCGTTTGTTTCCACGTTGTGTATTTGCATCGTTTTTATTCCCATGTTTTTTCTTTCAGGTGTAGCGAAGTTTCTATTCGTGCCGCTGGCTGAAGCGGTAATTTTCGCCATGCTGGCCTCTTACATGTGGTCCCGCACCATTGTGCCAACCATGGCCATGTATCTCTTAAGCGCTGCGGACGAGCACGTACCGGACGCAGACAAGCAGGGTTTCCTGCGGCGCTACCAGCAGAAATTCGAGCATGCTTTCGAACGCATGCGCGAACGCTATCGTGATGCGCTGCGCGCCGCGCTGGCCACCCCGCTCCTATTTGCCGGCTGTTTCCTGGCGTTTTGCGTGTTGTCCACTTTGCTGGTCTTCGTGCTGGGCAGGGATTTCTTTCCATCCGTGGACGCCGGACAAATTCGCCTACATTTCCGTGCACGCACCGGGTTGCGCATTGAGGAAACTGCGCGGCTTGCCGATCAGGTCGATGGAGTCATTCGACAGACGATTCCGCAGGGAGAAATTGAAACTATATTGGATAACCTCGGCGTGCCTTACAGCGGTTTAAATCTGAGTTACAGCAACGCTGGAACTTTCGGCACTTCTGATGCGGAAATCCTGGTGCAGCTCAAGCCAAAACGCCAGAAGCCAACTTCGACGTACATCAATGATCTGCGCGAACGGCTGCCGCAGGAATTTCCGGGCGTGCAATTTTTCTTTCAGCCAGCCGACATTGTTACGCAAATTCTGAATTTCGGATCGCCCGCGCCGATCGATATACAAGTCACGGGCAACAATCAGCAAGGCAACTATGTCGTAGGCGAAAAACTTGCCAACGAATTGCGGCATATTCCCGGCGCGGTGGACGTCCATGTCCAGCAAGCGTTTGATCAGCCGACGCTGCACATGGATATTGAACGTACCCGCGTTCAGAACCTCGGATTGCAAGCCAAGGACGTGGCGCAGAATTTGCTGGTATCGCTGAGCTCCAGCTTTCAGACCGCGCCGGCGTTTTGGCTCGACCCTAAAAACGGTGTCAGCTACAGCGTGGCGGTGCAAACACCGCAATACCGCGTCGATACTTATCAGGCTTTGCAGAACACCCCGGTGACCGCGAGTACCGCTAATTTGCCTCCGCAAATTCTGGCTAACCTGGTGACCACTTCTACGACGGCGAGGCCCGCGGTGGTCTCGCACTACAATGTGCAGCCAATGATTAACGTCTACTCCTCCGTGGAGGGACGCGATCTTGGGAGTGTCGCGGACCAGGTGGAGAAACGCGTAAAGGAAATGGAAAAGCAGTTGCCCAAGGGAAGCCACATCATTATTCGTGGCCAAGTGCAGACGATGAAAACTTCCTTCACCGGCTTGGGATTTGGGCTGTTGGGAGCTATCGTGCTGGCTTATTTATTGATCGTCGTAAATTTCCAATCCTGGCTGGATCCCTTTATCATCATCACCGCATTGCCCGGTGCGTTGGCGGGAATTTGCTGGATGCTATTGATCACCCACACCACGCTGAGCGTGCCATCGCTCACCGGCGCGATTATGTGTATGGGCGTGGCTACCGCCAATAGTATTTTGATGGTCTCTTTCGCGCGCGAGCAGATGGACGAAGGCAAGAGCCCCCTGGACGCCGCGGTTGAGGCCGGTTTCGTGCGTATGCGACCGGTTATCATGACCGCGCTCGCGATGATCATCGGCATGGTGCCCATGGCCATCGGGCTCGGTGAAGGCGGCGAACAAAACGCGCCGCTGGGCCGCGCGGTTATCGGCGGATTGCTGTTCGCCACCTTCGCGACATTATTTTTTGTGCCGTGCGTTTTTTCCGTGATTCACGGATGGCTGGAGAAAAGAAAAGCGCACGGTAAAGAGGCGGCAGCAGCATAAAATGAATGATTGGGTGAGGCAGCGGGACACAGTATGAGCCAGGACGTGATGGAACAAAAAGACCAGGGTACAGCGAGTCAACGCGAGCCGGTAAGAGAGCAACCGCGCGTGCAACAATCTGAACAAAAACCGCAGCGCAGCCGTCTGTTTTTGGCGCTGGCGGTCATGGCCGTTTTATTGCTGGTCGTTGGCGGGATCACTCTGCTGTTGCGTCGCTCGCAGTACAAAGCCTTGGCCAAGGAGACGGAAACTCTCGCGGTGCCTACGGTGTCGGTAGTTCATCCGATTGCGGAGTCCGACTCCGAAGACTTGGTATTGCCCTCCACGCTGCAAGCCTACGTGGATTCGCCGATTTATGCGCGCACCAACGGCTATCTGAAAAAGTGGTACCACGACATCGGCAGCCGGGTAAACAAAGGTCAACTTCTCGCGGACATCGATACGCCGGAAATCGCCCAGGAGTTGGAGCAATCGCGAGCCGAGTTGGGAACCGCAAAGGCCAATCAGAATCTTTCGCAAATTACGGCGTCGCGTTACGAAGGGCTACTCAAAACCGATAGCGTATCGAAACAGGAAGTGGACAATGCCACCGGCGATCTGGCCGCTAAAAGCGCCAACACGCAATCAGCGGAAGCGAATGTCCGGAGATTGCAGGAGACCGAATCCTTCCGGCATATTTATGCGCCATTCAGCGGCGTTATCACCCGGCGCAATGTGGATATCGGCAACCTGATCAACGCAGGAAACGGCGGTTCGGCGCAGTTGTTATTCACTTTGGCGCAGACCGATCCCATCCGCGTGTTCGTTAACGTGCCGGAAGTTTATGCCCCGACGATTCATCAGGGGCTTGGGGCGTACCTGGAATTGCAGCAATTCCCCGGACAAAAATTTTACGGCAAAGTTGCGCGCACGGCCGATTCCATCGATCTGAATACGCGGACGCTGTTGACGGAAGTAGATGTGCCGAATAAGTCGGGTCTGTTGTTGCCGGGCGGATTTGCGCAAGTGCATCTGGAAGTAAAAGTGAATGGCTCGCGGCTGGAAGTTCCGGTGAATGCGTTATTGTTCCGGTCCGAAGGTTTGCGTGCGGTAGTGATCGATGACAATCAAAAAACGCACCTGCAACCGCTGATGATTGGCCGTGATTATGGCACCACGCTGGAAGTCTTGCAGGGTTTGAAGCCCACAGACTGGATCGTGATCAACCCGGCCGATTCACTCGACGAGGGTGTGCAAGTAAACGTAAAGCAAATCGCGCAGCCTCCCGCGCCTGCACCGGCGAGTTCGGGGACTGGCGGATCCAGCGGGCAGGGTAACCCCACAAATAATGGAACGCGGCCTCCTAGTGGAACGCCCGCTGCAAATCCGAATGGTAATAATAACGGCCAGCCCGCGCCTAAAAATCAATAATCTCTACTGATGGCTTTTCTATCCATTTATGAGTAGCTGGAACTTCAAACAAAATTATTTTGCCGCTCGCGCTGCCGTGGTTGGCAGTTTGTTCATGGCTGCGTGCCTCACAGGCTGCACGGTGGGCCCAAATTACCATCGTCCAACCGCGCCGGTTCCGGCCACTTGGGACGTGCAGGAGCCGTGGCGCGAGAGCGCACCCAAGGACCTGATACCAAAAGGCGAATGGTGGACGGTTTTTCATGATGATGAACTGAACGCGTTGGAAAAACAGACAGTTGACGCGAACCAAACCATCAAAGTGTCCATTGCACGCCTGGAGCAAGCCCGTGCTACGGCAGCTATACAAATCTCCACACTCTTCCCTACTCTCGGATTGAGTCCCGGCGTCAACACGCCCACGGCGGAACGTCAGGGGCTTTCAGGTGACCGGCCCAGTTCCGGCTTTCCCGTCAAAGGCTCAGTGCAACAGAATTCCTTCTCGCTCCCGTTCGTAGCCAGCTATGAAGTCGATCTGTTTGGGCGCCGGCGGCGCAGCATTGAATCGGCGGAAGCGGCATACCAGGCCAGTGCTGCTGATCTGGAAAATGTGCGGCTGGTAGTCACTGCTGAGCTGGCTGGAGATTACTTTTCCCTGCGTGAGCTTGACAGCGAGATTGGCATTTTGAATCGCACCGTGGATGCGCTGCAAAAAGGATTGGACCTCGTAAATTCGCGGCACAACGGCGGGGTAGCCTCGGGCCTCGACGTTGCACAAGAAGAAACCTTGTTGCGCACGACGCAAACGCAGGCTCAGCTGCGGCTACAACAAAGAAAAACTTTTGAGGACGCCATTGCGGTTTTAATCGCGCAGCCTGCGCCGGATTTTCATTTGCCGTCGAATGAGTTGAACGCCGTCGCTCCGCCGCCGTTAAACGCGGGCTTGCCGTCCGATTTGCTGGAACGGCGGCCAGATGTAGCGACAGCCGAGCGTCAGATGGCCTCCGCCAATGCGCAGATTGGCGTGGCCAAGGCTGCCTATTATCCGACTATCGATTTATTCGCCACTGCGGGTCCGCAAGTGTCGGACCTGGCGAAGCTTGCGAATTTATCGAGTATGTTTTGGGCCGTGGGCGCCGACGTATCGGAAAGCATCTTCACCGGAGGGGCGCGGCGCGCTCAGGTGCAATTCGCGCAGGCTGGTTTAGATGCCAATATCGCAAATTACCGGGAGACCGTGCTGAATGCGTTTCGAGAAGTGCAGGACGATTTGACGGCTTTGGATGTATTCATCCAGGCGCAGCAAACGCAACAGCAGGCCGTTGACGCCGCGCAGCGCACATTGGACATATCCACGAACCGCTACACGGGCGGCTTAGTGAGTTACCTGGATGTGGTGACCGCGCAGCAAAATCTCTTGAGTAACCAGCAAGAACTGGTGAACATTCAGGGCCAGCGCCTGACCACCAGCGTGTTGCTGGTCAAGGCGCTAGGCGGCGGATGGGATGCATCCAGCCTCGCAGCCATCCAGGTAAAAGCAAAGTTAAGGGACATCATCGCCCCGTAACAATCTTCGTAAGCCGTACAAACCCGCGTCAGCCCTTGATGGCTGCGAGAATCTTCGGCGATCCAACCACCGCTGCCTGCACTTCTGGGTCACTTTGAATCACTTCTAACACCTTGCGCGTTACCTGCTCGTCGGTGACCGATTCATTGCGAATTTCAACCGGGTAGCGTATTAGCAATTCGAGGCCGGTATCTCCGAATTGCAGCCGCGTTTCCGGGCTTGGCGTTTTCAATTGCATTTCAATGCGCCGTTCAATAAAGCCCCGCTGCCGTTCGAATGCTTGGCGATATTGATCGTGGACTGCATTAACGGCTTGAAACAATTTTTCTTGAGCGAGCTTGTGATTGCCTCCCGGAACCAGATTGAAAACGACCTCGTGCCACGCGTATTCAGTACCCGGAATTTGTTTAAACAACGGAGTAGTGGCTTGGAAGAGGACCGAATTCGAGAACATCACTACTCTGCCCGTAGGAAACAGATCGATGCCGGTGCCTGCCAACTCCATAAGGTAAAGTCGAACCAGGCTGATGTCGATCACATCGCCAGTGACACCGGAAACGCTCACGCGGTCCCCCACGTGAATTCCATAGCGCCCCACGACAAAGAAATAAGCTGCTACGGATAGCAACACAGTCTGCAGTCCGACCGCGATACCAGCCGTAACGAATCCCGCAAAAGTCGCTAGCGAGGCGAACTGGCTCACGAATCCCAGAATGAGCACGACCCCGATGAGAAATCCCATTACAAATCGCCGCAACAAAAGAAATTGGCGCCTGCGCCGGGCGTCCTGGATATATTTGTAGGTGAGACGGCGCCATGCCTCCGACAAAGCCAGAACGATGCCCAGCGCCAGAAGGATCATGGCCGCACGCACAAACAAGGCTCGCGCGTCATATTTCGACTCGCGAAGAATCGATGTTCGCCATTCCACAAGGTTGGCGCTGGCTTGATCAAGCACCACGATTTCCTGGCTCAGCGGCAAAACGACCACTGACAACCGTTTGAAATGATCGGTCAATTCCTGAAATTGCTGCGGCGATGCCGGAGGACTTTTCCCCGAAGACGCTTGGTCGGTAAGCTCGCGTGCCTTTTTTATGTCCGCGATAAGTGCATCGCGCAACGGCTGCCGGAGGTTGTTTGCGATATCCCGCACACTCGCGGTTTGCTCGTTCAATTGGTCGATCTGATGAACGCTGGTGATCGCAGCGTATAGCGCAAGAGCTTGCGACAGCAAGCCTGGATTCTGCTGTTTGGTCGCGTCCGATTGTGCGCCTGGCTTTGCCTGCGCCCCGGACTTCTGGTCATTCGTCGCCGCGAACACTCCGGGCACCGAGTGGGCCAATTGATTGATGCGCCCCTCAAGTCCTTCAGCCCCCGTATCGCTGCCACTTTCCATGAAAGTGGCCCTTTTTTGAATGACCTCTTCAACAGCATTGTCGAGTTCCAATTCGCCTTCGAGCGCCTGCTTTTGAGCAATCAACGCGTCACGTTTGCTTTTAGGAGTGGAAGCAATCTGTTTGTCGATGGCGTCAATCTTTGATTGCACGTCAGCGATGCGCGCCTTGTTGCGAGCTTCGGTCTGCGCTGAGCCTTGGGTAGAACTAGAATTCGGCGCTCCATTTTTCTGGGTAGCGTGTATCGCGGCAGCTTCGGCGCGGGCCGCTTGAAATGCCAGTTGCACGACCTGGGTTGTATAGTTCCTTGCGCTGTCCTGGTAAATCACATCGCTGGGTGCGCCGCCGGTTTGCAGTTCGGCGGAGGCGTTGCGATACAACTTGATAACCGCATTCAGATGATCGATTACCGCTTCACTGTCCAACGGTTGTTGCTGCGTGAAGCCGCCCGGCACACAAAAAAGCAACGCGACCGTAGCGCCTGCGACAAGTCGGAACGCACGGGGTTTCGCTGCGATGAAATCTGATTGACACGTAGTGCGAAGACCCATTCAGTGTTTAGCTCCCGAGGATTTATTCCAGGACGGCAACTTTCTTTTTCCCGCCAACACGTCGGCTGCCCAGTGCCCCAGATACACGGAGAGAGCAACTCCGTGCCCGCTGTATGCTCCCAGTACAACTATATTTTTGCTCTTTAAATGATGCTTGAACACGGGAGTCATTTCGTCTGCGATTAAGATCGGGCCGCCCCATCGATTGGTGAATTGGATATTTTCGAGCGCTGGATGCAAGGTGCGAACCCGCGACTCCAGAAGTCGCATCAATCCCGCGGCCTCACCGCTGGAAATATTTAAGTTGAGCAGTTCGCTCCAGTGCTCCAGGTGTACCAGACCGCTGCCAAAAATGACTTGGTTGCGATGAAGAGAACGCCCCCAAAGATAGGGCATGTCCACGGTATAGAAAGGCTTATGTGTGGATAACCCGATCTCTTTTAGTTGCGCCTCCGTAAGAGGCTCAGTTGCTAACGCCAAAGTAAATTTTGGCTCTGCCCCGCCAAACAAATCACTGAGCTCCAATGATTCCGCGTTAGTGGCAATTAATACCTGACCGGCGCGTATGCGCCTTCCAGACACTTCCAATTCCACAGGATGTTCATAAGAAATATTCTCCACGCGCGCGTTCTCAAAAATGGCGGCGCCTGCCCGCTGCGCCGCTTGGGCCAAACCGCTGACTAATTTTCCCGGATCGACGCTGCCTCCGGGTACGTCGCTGACCACGCCGAGGGTCCCCGAATCGTTCCAGGAAATGGGCGAATCTTTTCTTACATTCTTGCGGCCGAGCTCCCACACTCCGGGCAAATTAAAATCGCACTCGATCCCCAATTCGCGCTGGATCGCCGCGAAGCCCTCAAGCACATCGCCAAGTCCCGGCAAATCGCCGGCCGCAGATTCCGCAAGGGTCATTCCTCCGGTGTGGCCGCTGGAGCCGGCACCGACGCAATCGGCTTCGAATAAC
>JAUTXJ010000178.1 GCA_030838075.1 Acidobacteriaceae bacterium | reverse complement strand
GTGCCATCGCGAACCCAACCGCTTGAGGTCCGCTGAGCCAGGTAAGAATCGTTTCCTCGTACAGGATTCGCGCCACCAAAATAGTGGCTGCGCAAAATAGCAAATAGCCGGTGATAGTCCATGCGTTTGGAAAGCCGACCGCCCTGCTAGTTTCCACGTCCGAGATAATGCCATTTCTTTCGGCTTATTGTCTTTTTTTCTAAAAAAAGCGAGTCTTGTGACAAATCGTAATTGAGCATGCGAACGCGCGACTAAGGACGAGCACCTCGTTAAGAGCGGCGGAGTAGGTTGCGGGCGAAGAAGGCTACGTTGGCGGGGCGTTCGGCGAGGCGGCGCATGAAGTAGGGGAACCAGTCGCGGCCGTAGGGGATGTAGATGCGCAGGCGATAGCCGTCTTTGACGAGGCGGCGTTGGAGATCGGTGCGCACACCGTAGAGCATCTGGAATTCGAAGTCGTCTTTGGAGATTTGTTTGGCGGCGGCGAAGCGAATGGTGGCGGCGATCATGGCGGGATCGTGGGTGGCGATTCCGTGATAGAAGCCGCTAGCCAGCAGCATTTGCAGCAAGCGGACGTAATTGGCGTCGACATCTTTCTTTTTGGGGAAGGCCACGTCGGACGGTTCTTTGTAGGCGCCTTTGCACAGGCGGATGCGGCAGCCGTAGGCGAGAAGATCGGTGATGTCGGCCTCGCTGCGATATAGGCAGGATTGGATTACGGTGCCGATGGCGGGATTTTGCGAGCGCACGCGTTTGACCAGCTCAACGGTGCGCTGAGTGTAGACCGAGCCTTCCATATCCACACGCAGAAAATTGTCGTAGTCTGCGGCGCGCTGCACGATGGAATCAACCAAGCTCTCGCAGAATTCCGAGCTGAGGTCGAGGCCGAGCTGAGTGAGCTTGCAGGAGACGTTGGCGTGCAGGCGTTCGTGGGCGATGCGGTCGAAAATTTCGAGGTAGGCGTCGCGAGCGCGTTGCGCGTCTTCCTGGGTGGAAACATTTTCGCCGAGGTAGTCGAGACTGGCGAACATACCGAGGTTGTTGCACTCGCGGGCAGCGGCGATAGCTTCATCAAGAGTTTCGCCGGGAACAAAACGGTGGGCCATGCGGCGAGTGCGTTCGTTGGAAACGACCCAATGAGCAAAAGATTTGTTTTCGGAAAGTTTTAGGAGGGTCGCGCGAAGCATGCACATCGATTATGGCAGCGCGCGACAGAGGAAACTAGTTTGTGATGATTACTTGTGCTCTTCAAGGAACTTTTCGGCGTCGATGGCAGCCATGCAACCAGAGCCCGCAGCGGTGACGGCCTGGCGATAACGATGATCCTGCACGTCGCCGGCGACGAAAACACCTGGGATGTTGGTCTTGCTGCCGTTGGTGGAGAGGAGGTAGCCATTGGCGTCGGTTGGGAGCTGGCCGCGAAAGGCGGCGGTGTTGGGATCGTGGCCGATGGCGACGAACACACCGTGAACTTCTAGCTCGCGCGTTTCGCCGGTTTCGGGATGGCGGAGGCGAATGCCTTCCACGCCGGCGCTGTCGGCAAGAATTTTTTCGACGATGGCGGGCGTGACAAATTCGATTTTTTCGTTGGCGCGGGCGCGATCGATCATGATTTTCGAGGCGCGAAATTCGTTGCGGCGGTGAATCAGATACAGCCTGGAGGCATAACGGGTGAGGAAGCTGGCTTCCTCCATGGCGGTATCGCCGCCGCCGACGACGGCGATGGCTTTGTTGCGAAAAAAGAAGCCGTCGCAAGTGGCGCAGGTGGAGACACCGCTGCCGAGCAAGGGGCGCTCTTCGGGAAGGCCGAGCAAACGCGCGGAGGCACCCGCGGCGATGATGAGAGTTTTTGTTTCGTAAACATCGCTGCCGGCCGTGACTGTGAACGGGCGCTTGGAAAGATCGACGTCGGTGACGATGCCAGCGTTGAATTCGGCTCCGAATCGTTGCGCTTGCTTGCGCATATTTTCGATGAGCTCGTGGCCGAGAATGCCGTCGGGGAAGCCGGGGTAGTTTTCGACCATGGTGGTCAGAGTGAGCTGTCCACCCGGTTCATGACCGTCGATGACCAGAGGCTTCAGATTGGCACGCGCGGCGTAAATTGCGGCGGTAAGGCCAGCGCAGCCGCTACCTATGATGACTACGTTATACATTTTCATTGCTCCTATTTGATTCTCGCACGTGCCAGGCGGGTACAATGGCGCGAAGCGGTTTATTGTACCTGACGATTTGATGTTGAGGTGGTGGAGAGCCAAATTGGAGAGGGGTTTGTCGCCGGTGGTTGCCTGGTATTGAAATGCGGGACCGAAAATTTGGCAAAATTAATTATGGGGCTGCAGCTTACCGGCTGCTCGCCGGGATTTGCGAAGGAGATAGCGAATGGATGCGCGATACCCGATTGGGAAAATGGAAATGCCGAAAGAGATTACCGCCGCGAAACGGCAGGAGGCGATTGCGTCGATTGGCGCGACGCCGAAGAATTTGCGGGAGGCGGTGCGCGGGTTGAATGACAAACAACTGGACACTCCGTATCGCGAAGGCGGGTGGACGGTGAGGCAGCTGGTACATCACGTAGCGGACAGCCATATGAATGCCTACGTGCGATTGAAGCTGGCGCTGACTGAGGATAAGCCAACGATAAAACCGTATGAGGAAAGTGTTTGGGCGGAGCTGGCGGATTCGAAGAGTGCGCCGATCCAAGCGTCGCAGACACTCTTGGATGCGCTGCACGAGCGATGGGATCGGGTGTGGCGATCGCTGAAGGCGGAGGATTTTTCGCGGAAGCTGGTGCACCCGGAAAATGGTGAACGGACGATTGATTGGTTGTTGTTTGTTTACGAATGGCATGGGCGGCATCATGCCGCGCATATTACGGAGTTGCGGAAACAGAAGGGCTGGTAAGAATAGTAGTGAAGAGACGAACGGTCCGTGATAAGCGCGGGTGGCGTGGGCGATGAAGGGTCGTGTACGATAAATATGTACTTCGGAGAAGAAAACTAATGAGCAGAGCTGCAGGAACGTACGCAATTTTTGAGACTTCGCAGGGCGATATTGTGATTCGTTTGCTGGAAAAAGAAGCGCCAAAGACGGTGGAGAATTTTGTGGGGCTGGCGGAAGGAACCAAAGAATTTACCAACGAGAAGACTGGGAAGAAAGAAAAACGAAATTTTTACGATGGGCTGGTTTTTCACCGGGTGATTCCGCAATTCATGATTCAGGGCGGATGCCCGGAAGGTACGGGACGCGGTGGGCCGGGTTACAAATTCGCTGATGAGTTTCATCCTTCGCTGAAACATTCGAAGGCGGGCAAACTATCGATGGCGAACGCCGGGCCGGGTACCAATGGCAGCCAATTTTTTATTACCGTGGCGGCGACTCCCTGGCTGGATAACAAGCACACGATATTTGGTGAGGTAGTGGAAGGGCAGGACGTGGCGGACAAGATTTCCAACGCGCCACGCGATTCCGGCGACCGCCCAAAGACTCCGATCACCTTGAAGAAGGTGCGGATCGAGCGGATTGCGGCTTAGCGCTAATCTTCGTAGGCGTTGCGCGGGCCTGAATTTTTTCCCGTTTGGTAAATAGCGATGTTCACTCCTGAGCGGCTTCTTCGACTGGTGATCGAAATTGTTTTTGTGCTGCTGGGGCTGCTGGTGGTGTGGCTGGGGCTTACGGGGCATATATTTTTCAACCGGCACAAATTGTCGTGGTTGATCCTGAGTGTGGCGCTAATTTTGTGGGGGATTCGCGGGATTTACAGAAAACCGGGCAACAAACCACCGCTGCCGGAAGACTATATTCGCGCGGTTTCATTGACGGTTTTGGGTATAGTGCTGCTGGCGATTTCGCGGGCGCCGTTTGCGTGGGTGGGACCGCTACTGGCGTGCGCCGGGGTGGTACTGGTGGCACGAGGCATCGCCGGAACCGTGTTATTGTTACGGCCCGCCGGGGCGCAAAGTCGTCAACGCTCCAGGTGAGGCCGCCACGCAAGCGTGTTACGCAGCGGGTGGCACGCGAAAGGAAATAAATATGTTCAAGGAATTTAAAACTTTTGCGATGCGTGGGAATGTGATTGATCTTGCGGTGGGCGTGATTATCGGCGCGGCATTCGGAAAAGTTGTGTCCTCGCTGGTGGATGACATCATCATGCCGCCGATCGGGATGGCGCTGGGACACGTAAGTTTTGCCGACAAGTTCATCAGCCTGAATGGGACGCATTACGACTCGCTGGCGCTGGCGAAAGCAGCGGCGGCGCCGACGATCAATTACGGATTATTTTTGAATACCATCATTAGTCTTTTGATCGTGGCGTTCGCGGTGTTTTTGCTGGTGCAGCAAGTGAATCGTTGGAGCAAGAAGCCGGCTCCGGCCGCAGCGCCGACCACTCGCGACTGTCCACAATGCGCGATGCCGATTCCGTTGGCGGCCAAGCGTTGCCCGCACTGCACGTCGCAACTAGCGTAGCTCCGATTACAGAAC
>JAUTXJ010000165.1 GCA_030838075.1 Acidobacteriaceae bacterium | reverse complement strand
TAGGAATTTGCGCATCAGCAGGGGAAGTAGAATCATGAAAGTTTCCGTGCATGCAGAGGGCTTTCTAAAGTGACGTTGCCCCAATGAGTATTTATTCCACCGCGCCGTTGCAGTTAGGCGCCGTGCGCACCTATCCGCTCGCTTCACGCAAAAGCAAAGTCAACGTCGCTGACTTCGCAAAGCCGCCAGCTGCCAATATCTCCATCTCAAAATTCCTGGACTCGCTGCCCAATTTTCTCGCCGCTGAAGATCTTCGCCAACTGCTCGGCGCCGTGCAGCGCGCCCGCGCCGGCAAAAAAGCAATCTTGTGGGGCATAGGCGGCCACGTCATCAAAGTCGGCCTCGGCCCTATCCTCATCGATCTGATCGAACGCGGATTTGTATCTGGCATCGCCATGAACGGCGCTGCTCTGATTCACGATTTCGAAATCGCCATCGCAGGCAACACCTCGGAGGACGTAGACGCCGGCATCAACGCAGGGCAATTCGGCATGGCCCGCGAAACCGGCGAGCAACTCAACGAAATCGCCAGGAATTCCACGCGTTCCGGAATCGGTTATGGCGAAGCTGCAGGCCAATTCTTAGCCAGCAGCAACGCGAAAGCGCGCTACGCCTCTTCGAGCGTTGTGGCCGCGGCCTATCGCCGCCGCATTCCAATTACCGTTCATCTGTCCCTCGGCGCCGACATTCCCCATATGCATCCAGCCGCCGATGGTGCCTCCCTTGGCGCCGCCACTTACCAGGACTTCCGCCTTTTCTGCGCGCTGGTGAAATCAATGCATCCTGGCGGCGTATATATGAATTGGGGCTCAGCGGTGCTTTTGCCGGAGATTTTCTTGAAAGCGGTTTCCGTGGTGCGCAATTTGGGCGTGCCATTGCGCCCAATTACCACCGCCAATTTTGACTTCATCCAGCATTATCGCCCGCTACAAAACGTGGTGAAGCGTCCCACATTATCCGCCGGCAAACGTCACGGAGTAGAATCGAAAGGGTACGCCATCACCGGACATCACGAATTACTCATGCCGCTGGTAGCAGCGGCGCTGGCTTCCGGCTGGCCAAAGCGCACCTCAAAGAAAAATAGAAAATGAACGATCACGACAAACTCCCGGACAACGGAACGCCAGATCATTCCGTGAACCCTTCGCTGGAGCCTCCGGCCGAGTCTGTAGCTGACCCTGCCGCTGACATTGTTCCGCCCGCGATCCAACCAGTTGGTGAATCTCAACCCGCCTCGCCGGTTCTGGCAGGCGATCCCATGGCCGCCGCGATCCCCGCTTTCCAGGCCAAGCGCATTCTACCGGAAGACTTGCGCGTCTCGTGGTCCTGGCCCCATCTGATTATTTTTATTTTCTTCGGATTTGCCAGTCTGATGGTCGTCCAGCTCGGATTCGTTTTCTACGTTTCCGCGAATCGTCACTTAAGCGCCGTTCAAGTACAGCGCGTTTTCGAAAACAGCCCGCAGCTGCTCGTTGAAAGCAATGTGCTGTGGTACGGCCTACTGTTCCTGTTTCTCTATGTGACCCTGGCAGTCTTGCGCGACGTCCCCTTCTGGCGCTCGCTGGGCTGGCGAAAATTAAATGCCAATCCTGCGGCCGGCTCAGGCAGCGGCTGGATGTATTTTTTCTCCGGCTGCGGGCTAGCCATTTTTGTAGCCCTGGCCAGCTATAACGTGAAAAATACTGACCACCTGCCCATCCAGGAAATTTTTAAGAATCGTTCCGGCGCGATGCTGCTGATGACCATGGCCGTTTTTGTCGCGCCGCTCGTGGAGGAAACTGTTTTCCGCGGCTACCTCTACCCGCTCTTCGCCAAATCCCTAGGCGTGCTCCCCGGAATTTTGATCACCGGTGTTCTGTTCGGTTTGATGCACGGCTCCCAGCTTGGCTGGACCTGGCGGCTTGTCCTGCTACTCACTTTGGTCGGCGTGATTTTTACTTTCGCGCGGGCCCGCACTGGGACGGTCCTGGCCAGCTTCCTGCTACATTTAGGCTACAACTCCATGATCGCGATCACCTCTATTATCGCCACTAGAGGTTTTCAGCACATGCCCATGTCACCTTGACCACAGCTTGGTCATGTTCGGAATTCGTTTTGCTCAAAGGCATTAGCTACAATTTACTTAGACTTATAAGCGCACCCGGAGAACTCAGACACACATGTTTGTAGCACAACCCATCGAATGGACTGACAAAGGCGTTGTCATGCTGGACCAGCGCCGTCTGCCTACGGAAGAAATCAGCTACACCTACACCGATTATCGAGAAGTAGCCCAAGCCATCCGCGAAATGGTGATCCGCGGCGCTCCGGCCATCGGGGTAGCAGCCGCGATGGGAGCAGCTCTCGGCCTCTTGCACTCCACGGCATCATCCATCGATGCGTTGCAATCGGAATTCCCTGAAATCTGCGACACTCTCGCAAAAACGCGCCCCACCGCCGTCGATCTTTTCTGGGCTCTCGAGCGCATGAAGCGCAGGTTCGCCGAACTATGCGCAACATCCAAATCGCTTTCTGAAATAAAACGCGCCATGGTGGAAGAAGCAAAATTAGTACACCTCGAGAAAAAAGCAACCGATCAAGCCATCGGCGAATACGGCGCTCAATTCATGCCCGCACAAGGTCAGGTAATGACGCAATGCAATGCCGGCGCATTAGCTACCGGCGGAATCGGAACCGCCTTGGGTGTGATTCGCGTTGCCTATCAACAAGGCAAAAAGCTGCACGTCCTCGTCCCAGAAACGCGTCCGTATCTTCAAGGCTCGCGCCTGACCGCCTGGGAACTGCACAAAGGCGGCATTCCGCTCACGCTAATTACCGACAACATGGTCGGACATTTTTTGAAAACAGGAAAAGTTGGAGCGGTCGTTACCGGAGCCGACCGGATCGCCGCCAACGGCGACACCGCCAACAAAATCGGCACCTATCAAATTGCTGTGCTTGCCAAAGAGAATAACGTGCCGTTTTATATCGCAGCGCCAGTGTCCACTTTTGATTTGTCCATTCCCGACGGCGACCACATCCCCATCGAGGAACGCTCCGCGGCAGAAGTCACCCATTTACAAGGCCTCAGGATTGCTCCCGATGTTCACGCCGCGCATCCTGCATTTGACGTGACCCCGTCGCGTTACATAGTCGCGATTTTCACCGAACGCGGTGTAGCTCGCGCGCCGTACACGACTGCGCTCCGCGATCTTGCCGCGGCGCCCCAGCCCGTCGTCGCATCCGCATAAATTTCTGCAAGATTTATATTTTTGAAATTAATCGAAGTGGAAAATTGCAGCAGTCATTGCTACGGGGATTAAAATCTACCTAGCTTGAATGGCGGATCCGCTCCGCCAAAGTCCGCGCCCGCTGCCGCGCAATATCCACGAACCGCGCATCATTCCCGATCTCATCAAGCATCGGTAGCGCGCATTGCGGTTCCGGCAGCAATTTATGATTCAGATCCGTTTCGAATTGCAGCAGCGCATCATTTATTCCCAGCCGATCGTATCTCATTCGGCGCGTGAGCAGCATCACGTGCTCCTGCTGCCGTGCCAGCCCTTCAAAAATTTGCAGCAACTGCGCCGCCGCGGAATTTAACGTGTAGTTGAATTTTACCTCGTGAACGTTCGCGCCCTTTTCCCAGCGAAAGGTTTTTTCACCCAGGTTCGCGATTTTCCTATGCACGTCCAGATCCTGCCCTTGAAAATGATTCAACTGCGCCGCCAATTCGAACATGTGCGTGCGAAGTCCCGCGCTGATTTCAAACGGCAACGCACTAGGGTCCTCGTCCAGTTGCCGAATGTCATAGGTCGCTGGATGCCCATCTTCGGGCACCACAATCTCGATAAATTCCGGTGAGCTGGATTTAAACACCCGCCTGAACGTCAATTTCGCGCTTTCCGCGGGTGTGGCGGCAACTGCAGAAGGCTCGTTGGCGGCCGCGGCAATCAGCGATGAGGCTCCGGCGCTAGGCTCCATCAACCAGCTAAGCCCACAAACGATAATCAGCACTAGGGAACGGTAATTCGTCATCGTGTCGGTACGATGCGCGGAGGATTGCTAAGGTTGGAGTACGTTCCGGGACAGCCCTTTACGGCTCTCATAGCCGCAGTTGTCATCGCGCCCACTCCACCTGTCACCGAGGAACCACTAGAACGGCGAGGCTGTTTGCTCATCTGCGGCAAATCAAATCTCCGCCGCGTTTGTTCGGCCTGCAAATGACACAGCGCCACCGCCAGCGCATCGGCCGCGTCCGACGGCTCCGGAATTTCTTCCATCGTTAACAGTGCGCGCACCATTTCCTGTACTTGCCGTTTGTCCGCGTGGCCATATCCCGCCACCGAGGACTTCACTTCTCGCGGAGAATAACTGTGCACCACAATATTATGCTGCGCCGCTGTCAGAAGTACCACCCCGCGCACCTCTGCCAGCCGAAGCGCCGTGCGCACATTCAACGCGGCAAATACTGCTTCCACCGCCATTGCATCGGGTTTGTATTCTTCGATCAGCCCCGAAAGCAGCGCATGTACATCCTGCAGCGCCGCTCCACACGACTCCTTGCGACGCTTAGCGCTAATGGCCAGCGCCCCGTAATGCACCATCCGCGACTTGCGCCCGTCGCTTTCCACCACGCCGTAACCCGTGGGACCCGCAGCTGCCGGGTCAACCCCCAGAACGCGAAAGAAAACAGGTTTTTGATTCCGTCCGTCGTTGCCGCTCACGGCCACAAGTCTACGGCGTTCCACATATCCCCGCCAGAAAATTTGTATTCAGCGTTGCCCAGAAAGACGCTGCGACAAGCCCTAAAAAAATTGGCCAGCGTAAGAATGCTCGCTGGCCAATCAAATTATTCCAGAAAGGAAAGTTGTCGAAACCCGGCTAGTTCGCCCCTACCACCGCTTGTATTTCCGACTCATCGATGTCGAAGTTCGCATACACATGCTGCACGTCGTCATGCTCTTCCAGCGCTTCCACAAGCCGCACCATCTGCGTGGCCTGCGCGCCCGTCAATTTGATGTAATTCTGCGGCACCATGCCAACTTCCGCCGACGCCGCGGTAATTCCCGCCTTGCTTAGCGCTTCCTTTACTTTGTCCATCGCCTCTGGCGGCGTCACGATGTACCAAATGGACCCATCATCTTTCATATCTTCCGCGCCAGCTTCCAGAACTATATCCAACAACTTGTCTTCGCTCGCGGCTTCCTTCGGAACGGTAATTTCGCCCTTGCGGCTGAACATCCATCCCACCGCTCCAGCCTCCGCCATGTTTCCGCCGTTCTTGCTCATCAAATGCCGGAACTCCCCCACAATGCGATTGCGATTCGTGGTTACCACCTGAATCAGCATTCCGACTCCGCCCGGACCGTACCCCTCAAACACCGCTTCTTCGTACTGTTCACCCTCCAGCTGGCCAGTGCCACGCAAAATCGCGCGCTCAATATTGTCCCCTGGCATGTTCTCGTTCTTCGCGGCGAGAATTGCAGTGCGCAGCCGCGGATTGGTGTTAGGGTCGCCGCCCCCGATACGAGCGGCAATGGAAATTTCGCGAATCACTCGAGTAAAAATCCGGCCACGCTTGGCGTCAGTAGCCGCCTTCTTGTGCTTGATGGTTGCCCATTTTGAATGCCCGGACATGACACATCCTCTTTATTCGTTAAATAGCTCCGCACAAATCTGCGGCCGTCAATGCTGGGTTAGTGACAGGTCAACGATACGCTAAACATGCCAAACGACCCGCTCGATACACGCTGCGGAGACTACGGTGAACCGCTACCCCTGCGAAACTTAGGCAGTTTAGCACAGCCGTACAAAGGTGGGAACACACTAGTCTCCGGCTGGTTAGTCTTTCGCATGAGCAGCCAATCCTCTCAACGCTTGCGCATATTGTCGCCCGATCGCACTCCAGGAAAAATACCGGCTTTGCGCATTGCGACTGCGCTCCTCCAACGATTCCCGGTAAGCCGGGTCGCTCAATACCCGTACCAGAGCTGGCCCGAACCCTTCCGGCACTAACGTCTCCGGCACCAAAACTACTCCCGCTTCGGTGATCGGCGGCGCGAGTTCCCATCCCGCCTCTGCAATGACCGGCAATCCACACGCTATGCCCGCGATGGCGCTCCCACGCCGGCTGGATATCGGGCCGCGCGCAAACAACATCGCATCGCAAGCCCCGAGAACCCGTACAACTTCCTCTGCGGGTATTAGTCCAACAATCCTGACTTCCGCGCCTGAGTCGGCCAGCGCCAAACGCAGCTGTTCTCCGCCACTTTCCGAATTTCGTCCCAGAACAACGACCTCAAGCGGGCCCACCTGCTTAGCTGCAATGCTCACCCCTTGGGCAATCTGGCTGACTTCCTTAGCCAATGTGGGTTTGTCGGACAGAGAAAATACAGCTATTACCGGTTTTCTTGCTGTTGAACTGCGCTGCTCTTCCCATGCTCTTTCGGGTGCCGGCAAATTTGCGCCTACCGGAATAAAAACAAAGTTTTGCGTGCCCGGTGGAAGCCACGAAATTTTATCGCGAGGCAGCGTAAAAATGGCGAGATCGCTTAGCCGCACTAGCCGTTTCATCGCGTAGCGTTGAATAGCTTTCCGAGCGCGATCCACAGCCCGGCTTCCCGCGTAACCATCCGGATCGTGAAATACCACTGCGCATCGTGCGCCATTTTTTTTTAATAATTTCAAAATACTCACCGCTGGCAGCGCAAACCCGCGCCGCGACCACGACAGCGACGTATACTGCAGCAGAAAAAATGTATCTTGTTTCCCGCTGATCGCTTTAAGTAATTCCAGCCGACTGGCCTTGTGCCCAATTTCCGCCCATCTCACCTGCGTCAGCGTTAAATTCACGCCTTCCTTCGCCAACGCATCCCGCAAATAGCTGCAATAATCATGCACTCCATCCGCGGGTTCTTCGCGGCGTCCCAGAATTGCCATGCATTCCATGAGATATAATTTTACCCGGACCAGCGTAACATCTATTCCGGCGACACCGCGTGACGTGACCACGGCGCATATTTTTCAGCACATGCGCCCACATCGAGCATGAATTTACTGATTTATTCTCATTATTTCGCGCCCAGTGTTGGCGGCGTCGAAACCATCGTGCAGTCGCTGGCCGCCGGTCTCGCCGAATTGCGTACCTTAAATGGAGATCGCGAATTTAACGTGACAGTGGTCACGGAAACGCCGGCGGGTAGCTGTGACGACACCAAATTTCCATTTCGCGTCGTGCGCCGCCCCGGTGCGATTCGGCTATGGCAACTTGTGCGTGTCTCCGATGTGATTCACTCAGCTGGGCCGGCATTTTTACCCATGTTTCTGGCTTGGCTCTCGCGCAAGCCATTCGTTATCGAACACCACGGCTATCAAGCAACTTGTCCCAATGGCCTTTTTGTCCACCAACCGGATCGCACGATTTGTCCCGGCCATTTCCAGGCTGCCCGTTATAGCGAATGTTTTCGCTGCCTGCGATCGGAGTTCTCAAGCGGAATGACAGCCGCCAAACTTCTGGCATTCATGTTTCCGCGCAACTGGCTCTCACGCGCGGCAACCACCAACATCGCCGTGACCGGTCACGTCGATCACCGTCAGAAGTTACCGCACACCACAGGTGTCTATCACGGGATCGAAGATCCGCTCCCTAATCCCGCCCATTCAGCTCCGTCTAAGAAACTATGCATTGCCTACGTGGGTCGCCTGGTGCCCGAGAAAGGCATCCCGGTTCTTCTGGAAGCCGTCAAAATTCTCAAGGCCGAAGGCCATGATTTTGAAATTCGCATGATCGGAGATGGCAGCGAGCGCCCCAAACTGCAAGAGCTCATTCAGCGCGAAGAGCTTGAAGCCGTCACCTCGATCACCGGGTTTTTGACCGGTGACGCCTTCGCCCATGCTCTACGCGACGTTTCTGTCGTAGTCATGCCTTCTACTTGGGAAGAAACCGCCGGCCTCGCGGCCATTGAGCAGATGATGCGTGGCCGTCTGGTCATTGCCGCCGACATTGGCGGATTGGCCGAAGTACTCAGTGACACGGGCCTAAAATTTACGCCGGGGAACGCTGTTTCTCTCGCTGATTGCATACGCAGGGTAATCGAAAATCCCGAACTGATAAGCTCGTACGGAGAAAAGGGCCGCAGTCGCGCGCTGCAACTGTTTCAACGCTCCAGGATGATAACTGAGCACGCACAAATTTGTCGCCAAGCTGAATTGTCGGACAACAAAAGGGCCTAAGCCAGCAATGATGACTGCCACACCGCGTCATCGTATGATAGTCGTATGCCATTAGTCCCGCATAAAGGGTCTTTGAGTAACTAGATTTGTGGACAAACTGCAGCAGCGCGTACAACAACAATCCCGGCAATTTTTGTGGTCAGGCGCCCCCTTCTTGTCAGTAGCGTGGCTTGCGGGCTTTACCCGGCGTGTCGTACCGAGGCCCATTCGAAATTGGTTAAGGTCGCCGTCAACATCGCTGCGATGGATCTGGGATAGCGCAAAATTCTCGTTCGGTGTGACCAGGAAGCTGCAATTCACGCCAAATCTTGCCCTTACTTTGCACCCTCGCGTTTATCAGTTCGCCATGCAAAATCAAATCAACGATCGCGAGCAACGCGCCGAATTTGAGTCCTTTGTCGCCCATTGCTATCCCGGGATGTTGTTTTTCGATGTGGGAGCCAGCTATGGGCTGTTCAGTTTGGCAGTGGCCAAATTCAACGGGAACGCCGTGGCAGTAGATCCATCGCCGATCGCGATTCGCATGATTACCCGTCAGCTGGACTTCAATCAGGCAAGAGAGAACATTCACTTGGTAAAGGCCGCCGTCAGTGACGTAAATGGCTCGATGAGAATGCTTAGTTCGGGGGTATTCTCCGAGGGTTACCTGCGCTTTGTTACGGGGCGCTCTCAGCGGGAGCTGACCAGCGTTGGCGCCATTACCATTGATAAGTTGGCATCCGAATTCGGCAGCCCCACGCACATAAAAATTGACGTGGAAGGTTACGAGGCGGTTGCGCTTCGTGGAGGACGTGAAACCTTGACGCGCTCTTCGCCTCTCCTTTTTCTCGAACTTCACAATCAGCTGGTCGCCGCGGATGGCCGCAATCCCAACGACGCATTGGACGAGTTGGAAAGTTTGGGCTATGAAACGCTCGCGCTGGATGGCTCCAGCCTGGACAGAAATGCGATTTTGCGCGCATCCATTATCAGAATTATAGCGAAGCGGTCAGCCAGCGCCGGTAATCATGACTCGAGGGCTCATCAAGACTAGGCCACGCGCTTGTCGCAACATGTTTTGTCTGGCTGTTTTTCTCTAGCGTCCCGTGAGAAAGATTTTCTGGATCTTGTAGCCCTTATGCAACAGATGTCACCGTGAGATTTGAGGCAAGCGATTGAATCTTCGTTCCACAGCGGCAACCGGCGACTCCTCACGCAAACTCCTGGTGTCATTTGTGTTTGTTCTCATATTTGCCGTTGCCGCTTATGAATTTTCCGAGTTGGTGCTCGCTGGCGACTTAATCGGATTTGCCTACGTCGGCCTCGTGGCCATCGGCAGCGTTTTTGTCATCGCCATCCTCAATAACTGGCGAAATGGCGTTTATTTGTTTTTCACCTGGCTGCTGTTCGAGGATCTGGCCCGCAAATATCTCGGCAACAATATGGCGATCTATTTTGCAAAGGATATTCTCGTTGCCATCGTGTATATGTCTTTCATTATCGCGGTGCGCCGAAAGAAAACCGTAAAAATTGTGCGCCCGCCTTTCTTCGTGGCGGTGATGCTGCTGGTATGGTTCGGAATCATGCAGATGTTTAATCCCGCGTCTTCCACCATCGTCTACGGCATCCTGGGGGTGAAGCTCTTTTTTTGGTATATCCCGATGTATTTTGTCGGCTA
>JAUTXJ010000130.1 GCA_030838075.1 Acidobacteriaceae bacterium | reverse complement strand
GGAATCGAAGGCGTAGTCGCGGAAATCTCCCTTGCGGCTTGAATGCCATCTGCGAGCGGCATCTTAAAATCCATAAGAATCAAGTCAGGCTGCAATTCCGATACTTTCGTTATTGCTTCGCGTCCGTGTGGCGTGGAACTCGTTCTTGCCGTCGAGTTCACCGTCCTGAGATTCCCCCTCTTCGGTTTCCCACTTCTGCTCACGATAACTCCACTCGCGGCGAGCTTCACGAACGATACGGACGTGGCCCCGAAGAACGGGCTTGCCAAACATGTATTCCGCGCTGACGGCCAGATCCGCGTTCTGGCCCGGGAGATAGAAGGGCTGGTTCGCGACAACGTTTACCGTGAAGGTGGGAAGTTCATACCGGGAGATTCGGATGAGTTGGTTCCCTTGTAACTCCCTGCTATCGGCATCCCCGGAGATATCGGCAGCCACGCGGTAACTGCCTAATTTCTGGGAGAACGGAATGATCCAATCGGCTGAAGCAATGCCGAATCGGGACGTTTCTGCGTCAGTGGAGAAGATGACGGTATCGTCGGGATCGCGAACGGTGAAGCGCAGGGGACGCTTGGCCCAGGCCCGGCGCTCATCATCGAGGACAAGGGCGCGCATGTGTAGGGTCTGCTCGGGTTGATAGAGAGGCTTGTCAGTAGAAAGTAAGACGCCGGCACGGCGCCAGTAATGGAGGGAGGCGCTCAGGGAATTCTGGAAGTCGCCGCGGGTGCCACGGATTTCTAAGTCCACTTGTTCGTCTTCTGGCGCACCCGGCATTTGGGGAAGATGGAACGTCAACAGCGCTTCGCCACGGGAATTGGTTCGGGCCTGGGATTTAAGACCTTTCGGACTGTCCTCGTCTTCATCGCCGAATGACGCTGCGAGAGATACACCCGGGACGGGCTTGTCGGAATCAGGGCGCGTGGCCCAGACTCGAGCAACGTAAGTGCGCCCGTTGCCGATTGCGTCCAATCCCAGGAAGTGAAGTTCAAAGAGATCCGGGATCAATGCGTACGGTGAGAGAATTCCGGAGAGTGCCGGTATGGAACTGTCTTCCAGCCGCACTTCGTAAAAGAGCCGGGAACTCGAAGCGTCTTCGAGGCCGTTTACAGGGACCCAATTCAGTGGGACGTCGAATCGCCGAACGGTGGAACTAATTTGGGCGGGAACAGAAGCTGTGGCTAGGACTTTGTCGTCCGGAGCTAGAATTTTGGCAAGCAACGTGACGTGAACGGGCTTGGAAGCGTTTGCTGATAAGTCGATGGAAAAAGCGGAGCTTCTTTCCTTCAAGACGAGGCGCGCTGAACCTTCGTTGGCGACCACAGAAGGTGCTGGTGTTCGGTGCACTTCTTGCGCGAAAACAGTAAGAAACAGTGTGGAAAAACAAAACAGCAAAACCACTCGATGAACAACCCTTCGCATCGCTCAACCTCCGGAGCAGAATGCGTGCTAAGTACAATTGTTACGTTAGTTGTGCACCTACCGGAAAAGGTTGTTATGCCTATGTACCATTCCCGTTATGTATCTTTACCGAAATGAGCGTGGATGATGCAGCACTGTAGCCGAGACCTTCCTACACTGCAGCATGCACGGATGCCAGTCTTCGTCCTCGGCATGAGCGAACGAGAACGTTGAGTCTTGTTCTTCGATTGCTTTCATTCTATAATTAACTAGTCAGACTGGTCTGGAGGCATATTATGCAAAAGCGAGGGGCCACGAGAGATCGCGGAAAAAGTCAAAAACCGGCGCCCAAAGGTCGTTGGCAGCTACAAGTGGCCAAGGCGCGCTTTAGCGAACTCTTTCGCCGCGCCCGCTCCGAGGGGCCGCAACATATCACGCGGCAGGGGAAAGAATGCGTTGTGATGATCTCCGACGAGCAATACGAACGGCTTGTGGGCAAGGCCCATCAACCGAAAAACCTATTGCAGTTCTTCCGGGAATCACCACTTGTCGGCGTCGACCTCGACTTGGAGCGGGACAAGGATGAAGGGCGTGACATCGAGCTATGACTGGCTTCTTAATCGATACGAATTGCATTTCCGAGGTTGTCCGCCTTAAGCCCGATCCGCGCGTGACGGCGTGGATTGAAGCGGCTGAAGAGAGCTTGCTCTACTTAAGCGTCCTCACGCTGGGTGAGATTCGAAAGGGATTGGCAGCCCTCCCGCAAGGCAAACGGCGAAGCCGCCTTGAGACATGGCTGGAAGTTGAACTGCAAGCACGTTTCTCAGGAAGGATTCTGTCGATTGACGCCGCCGTAGCCGATCGCTGGGGTTTGCTCGCCGCGGTCGCAAAGATTAAGGGCAAGCACTTGTCCGCCATAGATGGCTTGCTTGCCGCGACGGCGATTCATCATAACCTAACCATCGTTTCACGAAACGTCGGCGACTTTACGAACACACAAGTGCCAGTGGTGAATCCGTGGGAACCATAATGATTAGACAGGCACAGAGTAATGTGGAGCCTGACTCGAAGGTGAAGGGCATAAGATTCAGGCCGTTTGCCTGATCGATTTCCTTCCGAAGCAGACCCGCAATATCCATGTTGCCTCCTGAGACGCATAAAAATAGCACAACTATGAAATAGCCCTTCGCCATAGAGGGTGAAAAATCACGGTAACGGCTGCGTTAATCAGGAGCTGAGGTAAAACGAGTTCCTAAACAGGAAGTTCTCCTACGCGGAGGAGAACGAACTTGCGTTTGGAATCCGCAAAATTCTCTTGATTGAATGACCTTTGCATCTGTTCAAACCTAGGTTCTAGCAATCGGGCAAAATGATGCCAGTTGTTAATATCGGGCGGGACTTCCGTTGCCCTTGCAGGGTCGCCCACGCGTAACGCGTCGACAAGGTCGTAAGAATCATTCGGTGCAAAAGTGGGGGATACCCGCACATTGTAGTTTTCCGTCCGCCATTGGGAGAATCTCAAAAAAAGATTTCCTGACGCAATACAGACGCTGTGGTCGCTGCTGCCACGCGTCTCGGTTCGTGGCTCTGAAACTACTTTTCCCTCATACTGATCAAACAGAAATGGCGCAGCCTGCTTAATTGATTTTTCTGCTCGGCGGTCCAATGCCGGGTTTAGCCACCAAGAAAAAAATGCTCCGTATATGGCCTGCACAATAAATCCGAGCAGCCGGAGAATCGGTCCGAAAGCCTCGATAATGAAAATTAAGATTCGTGCCAGCACCGTTCTTGGTCGCGGGTGCTCGCCGTGTGATTTTCTTCGCACGCTACGAAGCAAGCAATTATGGAAGCCGACACATAGAGACCGAGCATTTGCTTCTTGGGCTGCTACGCGAAGACCGCGAATTGGGGAAGTGGTTTCCCGGAGAAAGCGATTACCAATCAAAAATTCGCGCTGAAATTGAGAGGCGGATTTACTAGGGGTAAGCCGATAGCAACTTCCGTGGAGGTACCAATTTCGGCAGAATGCAAGAAGGTGTTAACACTCGCTGCGGAGGCGTCCGAGAGATTTGGGCACCGCCAGGTCGAAACAGGACACATGTTGATCGCTATCCTGGGAGTAGAAGCGTCGCTCGCTGCTCAAATCCTGACAGCGTCGGGACTCAAGCCGGGGCCGATTAAAGATCAAATCGCCAAAGCGCCAAAGCGCCTGGGCCGAAATATCAGAGTAAGGCCCGTACAGTACAGGTGCTTTACTTACTCTCGATAGTTTCCTCGCCGGACTCAAGTGGCTCAACGCGGAAGAGCTGATTCATTTTTTTGCAAAGAATGCGGAGTTTATCGATGCTTCTGGAAAACGATGGAATCACCGGGAAATTCTGAGGGAATTTGAAACGATCTTTGCTCTCTACACAAAGAAAAACGCGAGTTATGTTGTCGAAGCAACGCTGGCCGAAACAAGTGAGCTGTTTGTCGCCGATGTGCTGTGGAAGAATGCCATTCTCGCGAGCGAACAACGCATCTGGATGCACCGAATGAGTGTTGTTCTCTTACCTGTAACGGATGACTGGGAAATCCTACTGGCGCAGGAGACTCCTGTCCAGTTTTATTAGCCTGAACGTTACTAAGTAGCGTAATCGGATGTGTCCATCCCCTCGTGGACACCTCCCGAAGTGCCCACAAAGGACATCATCCTCACCCACACTTATATTGTCCAACGGCCGTGACAAGACGCTTATGTATTTACTAAGAATATATATTTAATAAGGAGAAATGCGCAAAAAGTAATAGCAAGGCACAAAAACCCGCATAAATACTGAGTGTTTTAGCTATGGCGGAGAGGGGGGGATTCGAACCCCCGTTAGGGTGTTTATTCCCTAAAACGGTTTAGCAAACCGCCGCATTCAGCCGCTCTGCCACCTCTCCGCAGTGTGAGCCAGAAATCACTCGGCGAGGGAGAATTATAGCATCAATTAGCGTTCTCGATTCTTCTGCCGTGCTTATTCAAATCATCGCAAAGAAGAAATGCGGTTTTCTTCGTCCAACCGGGGGACCGCGGTGGGAAATTGCGGTACGCTGAGGAAAAGGCTTCTAAGCGTATCCTTCCCTTTTCATTGCTTTGAAACTAAAATAGTGCATGAGTAACCGGTACGGTGGGGTGTTATAGGTTCGGTTCGGCTGGTTTGTCACCCTTCCCTGTAACCTGCCTGCAGCTCTGAAACATTTTGGTCAGCTACGGCGTATGTAAAGTATATCCAAGCTTTATAAAGTCTTTATGCCTGTGGGCGTGATGTGTCCGCCAGTGCGGACCCTCGTAAGGAATGAACGATGAAGACCTGGCAAAAGGTATCGATTGGTGTCGGTGGCGTGGTCGTCCTCGGCGGGATTGTGTTGTTCAGCATCAACCAGGCCAATAAAGGCGTGGTCACCGTGCAGACCGCGAAAGTGGCCTCCCAAGATACGCTGATTTCTCAGGTTACAGCCTCCGGCGAGATCAAACCCACGACTTATACCAACGTGACGGCTCAGGGCTTAGGCAGAATTATGCAGATCCTGGTCAAAGAGGGCGACAAGATCAAGAAGGGCGACCGCCTATTGCTGCAAGAAGACGTGCAAGCCAATGCCGACGTGCAAGCGCAATCTGCGGCTATCAATTCTTCCGAAATGGGCGTGCAAGCGGCAGAAGCCAGTTTCCGCTCCGCCCAGGCCGATTTGATCCAACAACAGGCCAACCTCGAAAAGGCCAGACTCGATTGGGAACGCGGTCAAGGCTTGTTTAAGGATGGCTTAATTCCCAAGCAGGATTTCGACCAGCGCAAAAATACCTATGACGCCGCGTTTGCGGCCGTCGACTCTTCCAAGGCCCGAGTTCAGTCGCTGAAAGCTCAATTGAATCAGACCCAATCCATGGTGAACCAGAATAAAGCGGTGCTCGTCCACACCAAGGACATTTTAAGCAAGACCACCTATATCTCGCCGATTAACGGAATTGTGAGCTACCTGCCGGTCAGGATTGGCGAGTACGTGGTGCCGGGAATTCAGAATTCGAACGGAAGCTTTCTGATGACCTTGTCGGATATGTCAGTGGTTACCGCGGAAGTGAAAGTCGATGAAACAGATATCGTAAACGTTAGAACTGGGCAGGATGCCGATGTCACTATCGACGCGGTCCCGGGCAAAGTATTCAAAGGTAAGGTAACCGAAATTGGTTCGCAGGCTACGCTGCGCAGTTCCGGACTTGCCACAACGCAGAGCACAACAAGCACCCAGGAAGCCAAGGATTTCAAGGTGGTAGTCACCCTGGCGGCGCCCCCTGACAATTTGCGCCCCGGACTTTCCACCACCGCGAAAATAAAGACTGCGGAGAAGAAAAACGTTGTGGCCATCCCAATTCAGGCTCTGGCCGTGCGCACGCGTAAGGACCTGGAACAAGCAGCTAAAGACGCCAGCAAGAATGGCAACTCCAGCGTCACCTTGGCTGCGCCGCCACCGTCCGCTCCTGGTGATCCCAAGAAGGAAGAAGTGCAGGGCGTTTTCGTGGTGAACGGCAAGAAGGCGGTTTTTCGCCCGGTCGAGACGGGTATCAGTGGTGTGACGGACATCGAAATCATCAAGGGATTGCAGCCTGGGGACGAGATCGTGGTTGGCAGCTATAAAGCGCTGCGCACGCTGAAGCCCGCTTCCAGCGTGAAGGTGGATAACACCGTTCCCAAGAAGCCGGAAGACGAAGGGCAGAGTTAAGTTAGCGCAATGCGAGGAGATGCAAATGGCTGTTGAAGCAGCTTCTGTGGATTCGTATCGCGAAGACCTGGTGTCCGCCGGGCTGGTTATTAAGACCCAAGAGCTCGCTAAGGTGTACGAGATGGGTTCTGAGCAGGTGCATGCTTTGCGCGGCATCGACCTGGAAATACGCAAGGGCGAGTACGTGGCAATCATGGGGCCGTCAGGATCCGGCAAGTCCACGCTAATGAATTTGATCGGCTGCCTGGACTCGCCTAGCTCAGGCAAATATTGGCTAGCCGGACGGCTGGTGAGCGATCTCGATGATGATGAGCTTGCATATATTCGAAATAAAGAAATCGGCTTCGTGTTTCAAACTTTTAATCTCTTGCCACGCGCCACGGCCCTTCATAATGTCGAACTTCCGCTGATCTACAACGGCACGCCTTCGGAAGAACGCATCGAGAAAGCAAAAAAAGCTCTGGAGCGCGTGGACCTTGTGGATCGCATGCATCACAAGCCTAACGAGCTTTCAGGTGGACAGCGGCAGCGTGTAGCGATCGCGCGTGCCCTCGTGAATTCGCCCTCTATCGTGCTGGCCGACGAGCCTACCGGAAACCTGGACTCCAAAACCGGCGACGAAATTATGAACCTGTTTCAAAACCTGCACGCGCAAGGCAACACCATAATTCTCGTCACCCACGAGCACGACATCGCCCAACATGCCCATCGCATCATTTATATCCGCGACGGACGGATTGCTTCTGACGAAGCGGTGGTCAAAACTCAAACAGTAAATATCTGAGATTCGCTGCCGAAGCATACGAATAGACGTCGCTTGATTTTTAACGCGCTAGTGTCCTTCCTCCTCTTTGTCACTTAACAAGAATTAAGCCATCGCGAAAAGCCGTTTCTAATCCATTCTTTCGTCACGCTAGTCTAATGACGGGAACATTTTGTCGCGCATGACGTACCTTCATCCGTAATCACCTTTCGAACAAAATGAGGGCACATGAGAGCAGTTTTTGCCGCTACAAGAATGCTGTCGTTGTTAGCGTTGTTCGTTTTAGGATTTTGCCGGGCCAATGCTCAAACAGTTCCGGGTCTGGACAAAATCAACTCCCAAGCGGAACTGGACAAGGCCTTAACTACGCTGGACGCGTCACTCTTCGACGCTTACAACAAATGTGATTTGGATAAGTTCGCGTCATTCTTTGTCGATGACGTGGAGTTTTACCATGACCAGGGCGGTGTGACCCTGGGTAAAGCAAATTTAACCGAGAGCGTGA
>JAUTXJ010000098.1 GCA_030838075.1 Acidobacteriaceae bacterium | reverse complement strand
AGTTTTAATGTCGCAATGAGGTCATCAAAACCTGGCAGCCGCACGGTGTTTTCGGAAGCAACGCGCGGAGAATGGCCCCCGTGAGCTACCAGCGTGGCAATCAAGCTGGTCAAAAGTGTGTCTACTTTTCGATCCACTTGCGCGTTAACCAGGATCCCTTCCACATCTCGTTCTGCGAAACTCTTTATCCACCAGCCATCGCGTGTGCCCACGTCCTCGTTATCCGCTGTTTTCGTGGATGTCTGAGCAGCGCCCGCGTGCTGAGTCGTCATCAATGATACCTTGACGAGCTCAGCCAGAATGTCCACCTCCTCCTGGCTAACCTTTGGCAGGACGAGAATTCTTCGGATTCCGGCCTGCCGCAGAGTGCTCGAGAGTGCCAACATCTCGCCAGTGGCATCCGGCAATAAAGCGTCGCCAAGCGCCGAGGACGACAGTCCGTCGCGCCTTACGTGCAACTCGAATTTATGGTGCCCCGCCACGGAGCGCAAAGAATCGTAGGCCAATCCCAAAGTGGCAAAACGTTGTGGATGGCTGACTTCGTAAAGACGCTGAGATCGTAGTAGCAAATAAAAATTCACCATTGTGCGGTGTATATTGGCGATCTTGTCGCTTTCCACCGTCGGACCGTTAGGTGCCGCATTAGTTGCGCTTTCTGCCGAGGGTGTGCCCTTTACCGGTAATTCCCGTTTTGCAACGTAACCATACTTGTCAATCGATGATAAAACTCTAACCACTGCAGGCTCCGCTCTTCAACTGGATGGGAATCAACTGCTCCGCAACGCGTGCACCCAAATATCCCATGCACGTGTCTATCCTTACCGTAGAACGAAACAGCGTTGCCGGGGGCCATACTTAAGACTTCGGGACCAATCTGGACATGTCTCTTACGAAACATTCGTTTTTCGCTCCCAATTTGAATGTGCGCCCCATTCCAATGCCGCCAGCGTTCGAACCGGCCGTTCATTCGAATGGCACCGACGTTCGAACCAATTCTGTTTCACGTGAAACAAGCTTGTGCGCGAGACCAATTGGATTTTTTTCTTCCATGTCGAAATTATCTTGCGTCAGAAGTGCAATTGTCGACACGCCGACATTTCGTTCAATTGTCGGCGCGCCGACATTGAGCATTCGAACGCCGCAGTCAACTTCGCCGCAAGGGCATGCATCGTTCGAACGCTTCGGCAAATCCGCAGCGACAAGGATGATTTGAGGCCTTACTCCTTCCGGATATTTGGGATGTTGTTAATCGTAGGAGAGGGCTTCGACGGGGTCTTTGCGGCTGGCCAGCCAAGCGGGGTAGCTGGCGCCGATAATGGCGCCGGCGAGGGCGATGCCGGCGGCACGCAAGATCCAGGCCGGGGTAATAAGGATGGAGAGCGTGGGGAATCCGGCGAGAAACGCGGCGCGCACTAGATACGCAAGACCGACTCCTGCGGCGATGCCAATGAAGCACAGGACGGTGGATTCGCTAAGCAAGGCGCGGATGATGAAAGAGCGGTCCGCGCCGAGGGATTTCAAAACGCCAATGTCGCGAGTGCGTTCGATGACGGTAGTGTACATGGTGAGAAAAATGACGAGCAGACCGATGGCTACGGCCAGGCCAATCATCGCGTGAATGAAAGTCTGAAGACCTGGGATGTTGGTGGCAGTCATGAGGGAAAGAAAATCTTTGAGCGGGCGAATGGTGTAGGAGGGCAGGACGTGGCGAAGCTCTTCTATTACATCCTCGGTGTGTTCGGGGCGAGTGCAGCGGAGAAGAAAAATGGAAGCTTTGTCGTGCGCGCCAACGAGGTCTTGCAAAGTGGCGAGGGGCACAAAGAGACGCGCGCCTTTGCCATGCTCGATGATGGCCGCCACGTGCCAGTTGTGATTGAGAAGATTATAAGTGTCGCCCACTTTGATTTTTTTTGCCTTGGCGGCCCAATCGTCGACCAGCAGATCGTCGGGGCCTTCCATGTCGTGACCCTGGATGAAGACGAAGCCCCCGGAGACGGCGCGAAAACTTTCGGGGTCGATGCCGTAAACGACCTCCACTCCGCCGGAGGAATTAAATTGCAAAAGCGCGGGAGCCACAGACTGAACATATTTTTGCTTTTTCAGTACGACGGCGATTTTGATGGGCATAGGCGCGCCGCTGAAACCCAGAAAAACGGAAGCGGCGGGGGGCTGAACCATGATGTCCGCGCCAATACCCTCAATGCGCTTGGCGGTTTCGCTGAGCAGGCCGGACGTGAGGCCTACGATGAGGACCACCAGGGCGACTTCGACGGCCACAGCCATCACGCCGATGAAGGTGCGCATGGGGCGGTGGAGAAGGTTGCGGGCTATGAGCTCGCCCATCATTGTTTCGCACCCCGGGGCTTGGCGCCTTGACTGGCTTGTTTTTCTTCGGTGGTTTCGCCGACACGAAGTAAATCGGAGCCCGGCGGTTGTTCGAGCTTGAAACGATCGAGGGGAATGTCATCGTTCAAAGTGATTTTAGCGATCTGTAAATCGAGGCGGTAATCGTCGTGGGGGCGCTCGATGCGAATGGAGCGGGGAAATTGTTGATTTGCGGCTAATGCGGTAGCGGACGTGCCAGGCGCGGGCTTGGCTGCGTCCACAGTTTGCCAATTGGAGAAGTGGATGTCAGAAAGCAAAATTCCGCGAGGACCGAAACTTTGGAGGCGCGCCACTTCCAGTACGGTGCGATCGAACCAAATCTTGCGCAGAATTTCGGTCTGATAGCCGCCGCGAAGAACGGTGAGCACGTAATAGCGAGCGGTTTCGTCGTTGAACTCCTCGAACAGAACGGTTTCCTGCTTACGAATTTCCGGCCACAAGAGAGCGTCGAGCAAATGTTGCGGGCGAAGATTTTCGATGGGCTTGCTGCCGGCGTGTTCGAGAGCTACTGGACCGATGAGAAATTTATTTTTGGAGGGGATGGAGACGCGAAATTCCTGGCTGCCGCTGGCCATATCGAAAACGGTGGTGCCGATTACGGGAGCCTGGCCAATCACGCGAATGTTGGCGGGGCGCTCGGCGAGTAGGAAGGCTTTTACTTCGTGATATTCCTCGATGATGCCGCTGTATCTGGAGCCGGCGGTGGGCTTCAGCTCGACGGTGGCGTTGAGGCTATGGATCGAGCCTGCGGTGGAGTTGAATTTTTCCAGCAATTCTTCGCGAGTGGCGTCTTTGACGACGGGCTTCTCGGCGGGTGGGGTGTTTTTGATAACGCTTACCTGGCCTCCGCAGCCGGCCAATATGAGCGCGAGCGTTGCCAATGAAACGCGCAGCAGGTCGAGCCCCGTGGTTGTGGTGGGCTGGGATTTTGTTGGCACGAGATTTAATTGGGCCGTGCGATGTGCACGTCAAAAGGCTGAAGCGCGGGGCGCACACGGCGGATGACTTCGCTGGGCCACAATGTTTCGCTGAGCAGTGTGATCCAGCCGTCGTCCGGTTCACAGACAGCGCAAAAAGTGTAGCGCGTATAGGCGGATTGATAAGCGTCCAAGCCGCGTTTGGAGAGCTCGCCTTCAACGGCGGGATCCGGTGCCTCGGCGGCGGGGCCGACGCGCATACCGAAGGTTTCCGATTCGAATCGGGTAAAAATATCGAGTAGCTGTTCTTGCGTGGGCTTAGGAATTACGAGGCAGCGTTCGGCGGCGTCGCGAAAAGTAATTTCGTGGGTGCCGCAGAAATCGCGGACGCGATCGAGGTGGCTAAAAAAATCGAGGACGTAAAATTCATCTCCGGCGAGTACCGGGAAGGCAGCGGACCAGATTTGTGCGGCTTTACTGCCTCTGACGGGCTCGCGGCTTTCCGTTTCCAGCAGTTCGAGCCCGACGGCCTTCACATCGGAGCCGAGATTTAATACTTCCACGTCCAGGGAAAAAGGCGGGAGATCAAGCGCGCCGCTGCCAAGAGCGTTGCCGGGGGAACTCATTCTTCGAGGCCTGCCTGGGGGAATTTAGATTGGAATTCCGGGGACTGTTTTCGCAGATCGAGCCAATCGAAGAAGGCATCGGGGTTTTCGAGCCAGATGCGGAACCAATTGGCGATTTCTTCTTTTTCGGCGCGCTTGGGAGCTTCGACTTTTTGGTTGCGCGAGATCATTTCGGCGCGGCGCTTACCGAGACGCCCGACGTTCAACACACGCTCGACGGCGGCGTGTTCGCCTTGCGAGCGAAATTTGCGCATTAGTTCATCCAGGCGCATGACACTGACTTCTGCATCTTCCAGCGTTTTGAAATGGAGGAGGTCTTCAAACTCTTCTTCATACTGATCTTCGGCTTCTTCCTGCAGGGTGAGCTCCAGTTTCAGGCCAGCGGCTTCCAGAACATCAGCGATGTATTCGCTGCCGGTCTTTCCTGCTTCGCCATGTTCAGCGATGAGGCGGCGGCGCAACTGGTCGATTTCCGCGGGCGTCCATTTCTGCACGCCGATCTGACGGGCAGTTTGCAGGATGAGCGATTTTTTTGTGTTGGACGAGTCGTTCATCGATTCG
>JAUTXJ010000080.1 GCA_030838075.1 Acidobacteriaceae bacterium | reverse complement strand
AAACGTTGCGCACTTTTTCGAAATTTCTGCCGGTCGCCACGACGCGGTCGCCCGACCGTAATGCGGCCTTGGCCGTTCCACTTCCGATACCGCTACCGGCACCGGTGATAAACCAAACTTTGCTCATGGTAGCTGACAATATACGCGAGAGTTCGTGCACGTAACTAGCAAGGGACGCCAAAACGCTAGCCGAAGACGCCAATGTTAGGAGATGCGAAAGGCGGCTGGGTTAATTACAGACGCAGTCAGCTGCGGGCGAAGAAATCTGGCCAACGAGATGCCTCGGCACCGACCGCGAATGTGGTTGTGCTGATCCTACCCACGAAGAGTTGGATTGAGTCAGGCTATGGTTCGCCATAAAACAAAATTTAAGATCACAGGCAGTGTTTCTCCAAATGCCGCTTGTAGTCTTCAAGCGCGCGCGGGATGTCGGGGTTCTTGAAAATATCGAAGACCCCATAATCCGGGAGAATGTCGTAGCCTGTGAACTTGTAGTTGGACGTGATGTGGAGGAAGAGGTCGGCCGTTCCCTTGCCGGCGTATAATACGCCATTGGGGTTATATCGCCTGATTTCTTCGCAAAACCTGACCAACGACCTCTGCTCACCCTTTGGAGAGGGAAATAATGTAGGCGTTCTGCCAATTGCGGCGGATTGGCGGTATGGCGGAGACTGTTACACGCGCGCAGGAAGCGTATGACCGCGGAGATGCAGAGACTCTGGCAAGCTTTTACGCCGAGGATGGGGTGCCCGAAGTGGCGCCCCGCGGAACGCGGCAAAAACGAAGAAAGACCCTTTTAAAATATGGTGACAATACCAGTAGTCATAATCCTCGGCATCATCATGGCCGCATTGACGCCGAAAGACGTACCGCCCAAAATGGATCCAAACTGCCAGCACCGAATAAACCCGGCCTATGTGCAATGGAAGGCGGAACAGAGAGCAAAGAAACAGCACCTGTCAGGAGGTGGCGGTACTTCTAGAAACTAATGCCGCCCTACGGGAACCGAAACAAAGCATCTCAGGGGGCGGCCACACCCACCGATTAAAATTTGCGGCCGGTTCACATCAGGCAGGGATATGCGATCCTTCTTACTTCGACTATCTATGGAATCCGCAACAGTTACGCGGAGCTGGCACTAATCCTGGGCGTCCGCTGCTAATAATAGCGACTTGTTGGGCCGAAAGCGTGGCTCACCAGGGCGGTGGTGGCCAGCGCGACGTGTTGAGCGCGGTGTTGATTCCCACGGGTTCATCAGCGGCATCACAGGCCAGTTCTACCGCCAGTTTGCGCTGACCATCGCGGTCGCGACGCTGATTTCAGCCTTCAATTCCCTGACCTTGAGCCCGGCTCTAGCCGCTTTGCTGCTGAAGCCGAGAAGCACGAAAAAAGACCTGATCGCCCGCGGCCTTGACCTGGCGCTTGGCTGGTTTTTCCGCCTGTTCAACAAAGGGTTTGACGCCGCCACCAACGCGTACGCCTCGGCCGTGCGGGCCTGCTGCGCCTGGCGGCAGTGTCCCGCTGGTGTACGCGGGCATGCTAGTACTCATCTTTTTCGGCTTCAAAACGGTCCCGGTCGGGTTTATCCCGATGCAGGACCAGGGGTATCTGATCGGCCTGGCTCAGTTACCCGATGGCGCTACCCTGGAACGCTCGGACGAGATGCGCGAGCAAATGGTCCGGCTGGCTTCGAGCGTTCCCGGAGTCAGCCACACAGTCGAGTTCGCGGGCTTTTCAGGCCTTGACGGACCAACCGCAGCAACGCAGTCACCACTTTTCTTGTGTTGGCCCAATCGAATTTGGAAGATTCGATCTTAGCCGCAGTTAGTACTGCGTCTGCCGCAAAAGTGGCAGTGGTGTTTGCCGACGATAACGGAGCCGCTAACAGCAACTTGGTTAACTCTTTGGCCGCGAAAAAACGCCCCGAAGAGAACGGCTTTGCCATCCTGGCCGAAGCGCAACGGCGCTTTGCCACGCTTCAAGAAGGCCGGGCGATGTGTTTCCCCCGCCGACGGTCCAGGGCATCGGAAAAGCCGGCGGCTTGAAACTGGATGACGATCAGGGACCCAAAACATCCCTTCAGAAAATGACAAGATTCTCCAGGAGGCAGTGAACAGCAGGTAGAGGACCGCCGCGCCGCCGGCCTGCCCGCTCTGCAGGCGGCCACCGGCGCAAATATACTGGCGTCGCAGTCGTGGAAGGCACCGGCACGGTAATGACAATCTTATGTGGACCGGCGTAAGCGCTACCACGATACCGCTGCTACCTCTTCCGGCGGGCACGACATCCGAAGGGATAAGTACTCGCCGCTACAGCAGGGTTAAAGGCCGTTGGCGCGACTCCATCGATAGTAATGGATGGTCCAGCTGGGTCACCTTGGAAACCGGCTGTTCAAGTCCCTCCCGAGCAGAGGAGAAAATCGGGCGTGCGCAGTTTGCAGCAGTTTTTGTGACTCTTTGATCGATTTCGGGCCAAAAATTCGATACTCCGGTGCTCATGCCCCGGAAGCTCACGATCGGGAAGACCTCGAAACTCTCCATCTTTCAGAGAAAAACCGGGCGTTGGATTGTATAGACTGGCATGATGAGCACGGAGCGAGACGAAACCCCTGGTTCGCGACCCTCAAAGAGGCCGAGCTTTTCAGAAGCAAAAGCGCGCGGAAATAGAGCGGCCCCGGGGAGGCAGGTTTAATCTCGACGACCGGGAAATGCTTAGCCAGGCGCGCGGTTTAGCGTCCAGTTACAGATACACCCACCGCCCTACAGGCTGTTCAGGAGCGGCACAGTTCGAAAGGCTCTAGCAAAGCCATGCCGTTGGGCGAGGTCATCGAGAAGTCCCTGACCGCGAAATCGAATCGGTCTTCTGCATACATGGACAAACTAAACGCCGATATCCGGCTATTCCGACGTGCAGAATCCACGGCCACTAAAGCCTTGAGGAGCTTAAAAGATAAACGCAAATCCCCCGCCCTGAGTTACAAGCCGTGAAAGGAGACCTGCGAGTTGGAAACCACGAACGGATTGACCGCTAGCCCGGTACAGCCTTTATGAATCCGTGCTTAGTCGCAATCGCAATGACCTTCGTACGGCTGTCCGCATTTAACTTGGTCATGATAGCCCTGACGTGGGCCTTTGCGGTATGTTCGCTAATATAAAGAATCTGCGCAATCTCTTTATTGCTTCGTCCATAGGCCAAGTAGGTCAGCACCTGCCGTTCGCGCTTCGAGAGCTGCGGACGCGCAATAGATTCGGCGAGTTTCGCCGCGAAGTTCGACGAGAGAACGGATTCGCCTGCGGCGACTTTCCGAACTGATTCTCGGATTTCCTGGGGCGCTGTGTCTTTGAGCAGGTAACCCTTGGCGCCAGTCTTCGCAGCGCGATGGATATCGTCTTCACTCT
>JAUTXJ010000072.1 GCA_030838075.1 Acidobacteriaceae bacterium | reverse complement strand
ATTCCGCGCGACCGCATTTCCTGGGCGTCACCTGAAGAGCCTCTCTTGCGCCTGCTCGAAAGACTGCTCGCGGCCGACATCAATCAAATGCCGGTGGTCAGCGTGTCGGGAGAAGACGACGCGCAGGTCATTGGCATGGTTACGCGCGACTCCATCTTGCGCGTCATGCAAACTAGAGCTGAGTTGGGGGCTGCGATCGCGGCCAAGTAAGGCCTGGCAACAAACGATCGTAGTATTTTCAAATCCTGTTAATCGCCGCCACCGCAGTATTCAAATTAGTCTTCGCGCCTCGCCTTGATTCCAGTCGCATCGCCACGCCGTTCTTGGGCCGTAACGTAATCGATGCCAGCGGCACGATCTGCTGATTCGGCATCATCCTCAATCGAAAATGTTGCGCGACTGTCGCGAGCACCAGCGTGGCTTCCATCAATGCAAACATATTGCCAATGCACTGGCGCGGGCCGCCGCCAAACGGAAAGTATGCAAACCGCGGCAGTCGCTTCTGCAAATCCCCTTCCCAGCGTTCCGGACGAAACTCGTCAGGCGCTTCAAACCATCGAGGGTCGCGTTGCACCACCCACTGCGCAATCGCCACTCCAGTTCCTGCCGGCACCGGATAGCCGGCGATTTCATGATCTTCAATCGCCAGGCGTGCCATGCCCCAAGCCGGAGGATAAAGCCGCAGCGACTCCGTCAAAACGTGTCCCGCGTATGGCAATCTCGGCAAATCATCCATCGCCGGGGCCCGCCCTGCGAGCAGCCCGTCCAGTTCCGCATGCAATTTACGTTCTACCTCCGGGTGGGTCGCGAGCAGCCACCACGTCCAAGCCAGCAGATTTGCAGTGGTTTCATAACCTGCCAGAAACAACGTGAGGGTTTCGTCGCGTAATTGTTTGTCGTCCATCCGCGAACCGTCTTCATCTCGCGCGGCCAGCAGCATAGACAAGAGATCGCCCGCATCGCGACCCGATGCGCGGCGTTCCGCAATCATGCGGAAGACAATCTTGTTTAACCGTCGAATCGCCAGGCTGGTCTGGATATTACGTGGCGTAGGAAGCCACTTGGGAGTAAAAATCAGCCGCCGAAAATCAGAACTAAAATCGAGCAGCATAGTGATGGTCTTGCCAATTTCTCGCGCGTCGCCCGCCACATCGGCATCAAACAGAGTTTTGCCGACGATGTTTAGAGTGAGCTGCATCATCTCCTGATGCGCGTCGACTTCCTGTCCATGGCTCCAATGCTCCAACATTTGCTCGGTGTAACGCACCATGGTTTCGCCATAAGAGCCGATCCGCGTGCGATGAAACGCAGGCTGTGCCAACCGCCGCTGCCGTAGCCAGAAATCGCCTTCGCTGGTCAACAATCCGTTTCCAAATAGACGCTTGTTTGCCTGCAATACGCGACCCTTTACAAATTTCCGCGGATGATTCACGAGCACATCTTCGATGTAATCGGGATGAGAAATCAGGTAAGTGCGGTAATGCAAAAAGCGCAAGCCCACAATATCGCCATACTCGCGCGCCGCGTTGGTCAGAAAAGTTAGGGGATCGCGCCGGAATGGGCTGAATACGCCATCGAGTGCGCCGGGTTCAGGACCGGGAGGAAATTTAGAGGGAAGCTTGCCCTTCATCTTCGGATGTTAAGCGGAGCTAGTTACGACGTCAACGCATCATCTCGTGTTGCAACGTTGTTCTCCTAAATGCGTTCTGCTCGTACTCGAAACCCTCCATTTCGATTGGTCACTCTGATATTGGAAAATCCGGCGGCACACAGCCTGACGTTCAGCCCACCTGTTAAGACTGGCACGAAGGTGCTGCGGAAATGCGCCACGCGCGTTAGCCAACTATCCTGAATCTCAAGCGCTACAAAAATTCCGCCCGGCTTTAGCACTCTAAAAACTTCCGCGAAGGCTCGGTCTTGCGCGTCACTGGAGCGCAGGTGATGCAACACTAATACTGCGATCGCCGAGGTAAATGTCTGCGAAGCAAACGGCAAAACGGAAGCATCGCCTTGAACTACGCTTGCAGCATTGACCTTGGTCTGCAACCTCACGCAGAAATCATGGCTGTATTCGAGGCTGGTGACGCTTCGCGCGCGCCGCGCCAGTTCCGCCGTGGCCGCCCCTGGGCCAGCTCCAACCTCCAGGACATGCTCCCCCAGGTCCGTGCCCTCAAGGGCCCATGGCAGCCACTTACGTTCCGTTATGTAGCGCCAAAATCCAGAAGCGCAGAACCAGTTTTCAAAACTATTCATACTCTGGATGATGACGCAGAGGGCGTGTCATCTTCACAACATTCCGTGCAGTCGTCGCAGGGCCGCCGCAAACTGGTCAGCATTATAAGCAGAGGGGTTTTCCAGTTGCTGAAATAACCCATTGATCGCGCCGCGCACGTCCTCGGCGTTCTTCGGCTTAGTTTCCTTGCTATACGCGATATAGAGCGAGTCAATGGCCATGGTGGCTTGTTCCGCGGCACGCTCGTCAGCCAGCGAAATATTTTTGGCATCGTTGGTAATCTGCTGCAACATTCGAAGTGCCAATTCCTGATCGTATGGCATCGTCGCCAGACGTTCCGCCAGACGCTGCGCAATCGGCGCAGCCACCGAAGCCTCGGACGCCACCGCCGAGCGATCAGGATTTAGTGTGCTCATCGTCCCGGCCAGCTTAACCAAATGTTGCTCTAGCTCCTGCGCCGCCGCCGGATCAACCTGCTTCGCCAGCAGACGAAATACTATGTAGCGAGATTCGTTCCACGACGGATCCCCAGGCCGCCGCTCAGGATATTCATGCGCCTGCCGCCAACTGTCTTTCGCCGGAACCAGCGCGTGATGGCAGGCGAAGCACGAGAGCTCCGCATATTCCGGCCACGCATCTTTTTTGTCGTAGCGTTTGCCCTTCGCTCTCCAACTCAATCTTTCCAGGGAAGCGCGCAATTGCACGGCCTGGCCGGTGCTCCAGTCCCGCATGCCATTCCACGCTCCGTCCTCAGTGGGTTTACCCGGCGCCGACCCCCGCGGCGTCTTCCAATGACGCGGTTCCACCGCTGAAAATGAATCCAGCTCAAAATAAAGATCCGGATGTCCAGCAGCGATCATCTCGTGATCTACAAATTTACTTTGCGTACCCAGGTGGCACTCCAAACATTTCTCAGTACGATGAATCACATTCCTGGTATCCACCATCCCCAGCGCAACGGATTTCTCATGCGTCCACTGCCTCTCCGTATGCGGTCCCAGCCATGCCGACGACGGGCCGTGGCAATTCTCGCAGGACACTCCGTCCGCCAATTCAAATGCCCGCCCCCGCTGCGCGGGAGTGGTATAGAGTGCATGACACGCCAAACATTTCGGCGCGTCTTCCGCTTTGGAACCGAGCTTCAAGATCTGCGCCATGCGCTCGCCAATGTCCCCGGTCAGCGCCTGGTAGGCCTTGCTGTGCTTGTCCTTGATAATCCACGTCGAGTATTCGTTTTGCAGGATGCGGCTATCGGCCACCGGCTTCACGCTGCCGTGGCAACTGGTGGCCGCGCAAGAGCCCGGGCCGATGTATTTGGCTGAATCGTTCTCCGCCGCGCCAAGCAAATTCGGTAACCCACATAACACCAGCAATGCAGCGCACAAGCCAATACACCGATCGAAATGTAATGATTTAAGCATTTAGAGCGTTTGAGGCATCCACGGCTTCGCAACAGGCGAATAAATCTGTTCGCTTATATCCTCCGCGGTGCCAATTCGTCAACGATCGGAGTTGGCTCTTGTACTCTCGAACCCTTGCGTCGAAAAACCAAAGGCGCTATTTACACCCGCCCGCTCAGTAAGTAGTATGCATACGATTAATCCACTCCAAACGCGTCGTTCTTCAAATTACAGCGGCGTAATCAAATTGAGACGGGCGCAGTGATCTTCGACGACCTTCGCGCTATTCAAATTCGTCACGGTTTTCTGCCAAAAGCGGAGCTTGAGTCTCTTTCGCAGCGCACCCAGACGCCCCTGTATCAGATTCACAGCGTCGCCAGCTTTTACCCCCATTTTCATTTAGCTGCTCCGCCCAAAGCCGATCTGCGCGTTTGCGCTGATATGAGTTGCCACCTGAATGGCGCCTCTGAACTGCGCTCCGCTCTGCAATCCTCTTTCGCCAATTCACGCCCGGAAGATGTGCAGATACGCGACGTATCGTGCCTGGGACGCTGCGATCATGCGCCTGCAATTTCGTTGAACGACTACATTTTCACGGACGTTACCGCCTCTGTGGCTGAGCAATTAACCCGCGTCGCTCTGCGCGGCGAGGTGTTACAGGACCTTCATCATGAACCGCCATCCGTCGTTTGCAAATCAGACCCTTATGCGGGCCCCGCTGCCGCTGGAGAAAAATACTCCGTGACGCGAACCCTGGTGCAAACGCTGAATTGGGACGGCGTAATCGCCTCGCTCAAGGAATCTGAACTTCGGGGCATGGGAGGTGCCGGCTTTCCAACCAGCCTGAAATGGGACCTGGTCCGTAAACAGCCAGACCCAGTGAAATATGTCGTCTGCAATGCCGATGAGAGCGAGCCCGGCACAATAAAAGATCGCTTCATCCTCACGCACATTCCACATCTGGTCATCGAAGGAATGATCATCGCGGGCCTGGTTACTGGCGCACAAAAGGGCATCCTCTACATTCGTCACGAATATCACGCCCAAGAAGAAATTCTTCGCACCGAGATCGCCCGCTGTTATGCCGAAAGGCTGCTCGGAAAAAATATTCTCGGCAGCGCGCTCGCCTTCGATCTGGAAGTTTTTGTCAGTCCCGGCGGCTATATTTGCGGTGAAGAAACCGCGTTGATCGAAGCCATCGAAGGCCGTCGCGCTGAGCCGCGAAACAAGCCGCCTTTCCCCGTGCAAGCCGGCTTGTTCCAGAAGCCCACCGTCCTGAATAACGTCGAAACCTTCGCAAACGTGCCGCAAATTCTCGCTCGTGGCATCGAATGGTTTAAGTCGCAAGGCCAGGGCGGCTCACGCGGCCTTAAGTTTGTCGGCGTCAGTGGCCACGTCGTCAATCCCGGAATCTTTGAAGTTCCCTCTGGCATCCCCATGCGCGAAGTTCTTTTCAAGTACGCCGGTGGAATTCGCGGAGGCCGCACTCTAAAAGCCTTCGCGCCTTCCGGTCCTTCTTCCGGCTACTTACCCGCTTCGATGGTCGACGTTCGACTGGATTTTAAAGCCCTTGCCGATGCCGGCTCCATGCTGGGCTCCGGCGCCATTGTCGTCTGCGATGACACCACCTGCATGCTGGACATGGCCCTCAACGCGGTGCGCTTCTATCGCAACGAGTCTTGCGGCAAGTGCGTACCCTGCCGCGTCGGCTCGCAAAAAATGGTCGATCTGCTAGCGCGTTGGACCCAAGGGGCGCTGTCGGAAAGCCACTATCGCGCCGACCTGGCGCTGCTGGACGAACTGTCTTTGGCCATGGGTCTCTCATCCATCTGCGGGCTTGGTCAGATCGTTCCCGCGCCCATCCAGTCGGTGCTGAAACATTTTCGCACCGAAATCGACGCTCACGTTTTGAAAGGGCAATGCCCCAGTGGGATTTGTTTTACCAACGCGCCGCGCTCAGTCGAAACCCAACGCGTAGGTATACGCCCATGAAATTCGCGGCCATCGCCGCCGAATTAAATAAATAATGGCCACTGTGTCCTCACCTACCGGGCTCATCAACATCACCATCGATGGCCGAGCCGTGTCCGTGGCTCCGGGGACTAGTGTTTTCGACGCCGCGCGAATATCCGGCATTCCTATACCAACGCTGTGCCACCTGCAAAATGAAACCCCCGTGGGCGTATGCCGCCTCTGCGTGGTCGACACCGGAGCACGCGTTCTTACCGCTTCCTGCGTTCGCCCGGTCGAACCCGGAATGAAAGTGGAAACTCAATCCGGCAAGGTTTTGGCCGCTCGCAAAACTCTTCTTGAATTGTTGATGGCCGATCATCCATCGCCTTGCGCGCGCCAGCAAAAATCAGGTGATTGCGAACTGGAAACACTCGCAAAATCCGCGGGCATAGAGCAGTCTCGTTTCGCCAAACGCACCGTCGCGCGTGGCCTCGACGATTCTTCGCTGGCCATCGCAGTTGATCATGACGCGTGCATCCTTTGCGATCGCTGCATTCGCGGCTGCGACGAAATTAAAAACAATTTTGTGCTCGGGCGCATGGGCAAGGGATATTCAACCGGCATCGCCTTCGATTTGAATGCGCCCATGGGCAATTCCACGTGCATCTCCTGCGGCGAATGCATGGTTTCTTGTCCCACCGGTGCGCTCACCAACAAAGGCGTCGCCGGCACCTCCATCGCCGCCTCGGAGGACGGATATACATTCCAAGCCGAAGAGCTTCTTCGCATCCCCGTATTCAAAGGCGTGTCCGGCACATTCCTGGAACTAAATCGCGGCGCCATCGTTAAAAGGCGATACCGCAAAGGTGAAGTGATCTGTCGCGAGGGAGAGTTCGGATCCACGGCGTTTTATCTCGTGGAAGGCGCCGCAAAAGTTTCCATATCCAGCCCGATCGCGCATGTAAAAACTCATGGCGGAGCGAAGGGATTTTTCAAGCGCCTCACCAGCACACTGGTCGACCGTCGCGAGGATGTTCGCGAGGAAGAAACTCGCGACCGCACCATTCCCATCGATGCTTCCGTCGATCTCAGCTACGGCAACCCAGTCGCGTCACTCGGTCCCGGCGACCTGTTTGGCGAAATGACTTGTCTGAATTTCTATCCACGCTCCGCCACCGTGCGCGCCGAATCCGATGTCGTCGCCTATGAAATGCTGCGCAATGTCCTCGACATCATGATGAAGAACAAAACCTTCCGCGCGCAGATCGACGCCAATTATCGCGAGCGCGCTTTAGAAAATCATCTTCGCGGCGTGCCCATGTTTGCCGATCTCTCGCCGGACTTCATCGATCACTTGAAGCAAAGCGTGGAACTGCAACGCTTCGCCCCCGGAGAAGTTATCGCGCGCCAGGGCGATCCCGCGGACAGCTTTTACCTCATCCGCATCGGCTTCGTGAAAATCTCAGAAAATTATCCTGGCGGAGCGATGGTTCTCGCGTACCTCTCGCGCGGAGATTATTTCGGTGAAATTGGCTTGCTGGGCGGCGGAGTGCGAACCGCCATGTGCACCGCTTTGGATCACGTGGAAGTAGTCCGCATCGCCGGCGACGATTTTCGTCAAATGGTCGAGCGCTTCCCAGCCGTTCGAAAGGGTCTGGAAGCTGTTGCCGACGAGCGCCGCCTCGCCAATGAACAGCGTCTTAAGACCGTCGACTCCGTACCGCTGGATCAATTTCTTTCGCAGGGCCTGATGGAGGCCCAGAGTCTACTGGTCCTCGATCTGCAGAAATGCACGCGGTGCGACGCCTGCGTCAACGCTTGCGCGGACGCTCACGATGGTGTCACCCGTCTGGTTCGCGATGGTTTGCGCTTCGAGCAATATCTGATTGCCACCAGTTGCCGCCAATGCCGCGATCCTCTGTGCATGGTGGGCTGCCCGGTGGGCTCCATTCGCCGCCGCAATTCGCTCGAAGTCATCATCGAGGATTGGTGCATCGGTTGTGGCTTGTGCGCGCGCAATTGTCCTTACGGCAACATTAATTTGCATCCGTTTCAGGTGATGAACGAAGATCCCGACCATCCCGGCCGCACCAAAGCGGTAGTAAAACAAAAAGCCACCTCCTGCGATCTCTGCACCAATCTGGCGGAGCCGAGTTGTGTTTATGCATGCCCGCACGATGCAGCTCATCGCGTCGATCCGAAAAAGTTTTTCGCCGATGCTATCGGCCAGTTGCCCACCTACTAAGACGGAGCATTCGCGGATGCGCATTGACAGCACCCAACGCACTTGGGCCATCGCTTCCGCAGTAATTTTTGCCGTCTCGCTGAGTGCCTACATTGTCTACGCGCACAATTCCATCCAGGGTGCGCGTGGTGGGAGCGCTATCGGACTTGCTTTCGGCGTTCTCGGTTTTGCGTTTATGCTTTTCGCCGCGCTGCTTGGCGCGCGGAAGCGTGCGCCGGTATGGCGGCTAGGGCGCGCCCAAGCCTGGATGCGCGGCCATCTCTGGCTTGGCGCACTCAGTTTGCCGATCATCCTTTTCCACGGCGGATTTCACTTTGGCGGCACGCTCACACGCGTGCTGATGTGGCTGCTCATCTTCACCGTGTTCAGCGGCCTTTTCGGCGCAGTGCTGCAGCACTACATTCCCCGGGTGATGACTGCCGATGTGCCGCTTGAAACCATCTACGACGAGATTGGCAATGTTCGCAATCTGCTGCTCGAAGAGGCCGACCGCGCTATGGAAGGTTTATGCGGTGCTATCGGCGGTAGCAAAACCTCGGAGGAGGAAATTCAGCGCGCCGGAGGATTTACCGCCATGCGTCCAATGGCCGCGCCCACAAAAGGCAGTGCCGCCGTCGCGCCGGCCGCCGAAATTTTGTTGCTGAGCGAAGAGGAGAGCTCCCCGCTTCGTCATTTTTATTTCAATGAGGTGCGTCCTTTTCTTGAGCGCCCCGCAGAACACCGGTTGTTAGTTTCTGACCTCCACAGGTCCCAACTCGGATTTTCAGGCTTACGCACGCTGCTCCCGGAGGGTGCTCGTGCGACCGTCGACGACTTGGAGGACGTGTGCGAAGAAGCTCGACAACTTAAGAAGCAACAGCGTCTGTACCGCTGGCTTCATCTCTGGCTGCTCGTACACATTCCCATTTCGCTGGCGCTGATTGTTTTGGGTGCCGTGCACGCCGTTATGGCGCTGAAATATTGAGTTGATGATTTTTGAAATAGCGCGTGCGCAATCGGCACGCTTAGACCGGTTGGTAGAACAACGTGGCTAGAACACGCACAACCAAAAAACTCGCGCAGCGCATCGATCTCAACTATTTCAAGAGATCGACCCCTCTGAAGCGCGCTAAGCTCTGGCTGAGTCTTCTCGTACCAGTGTTGGCCATATTGTGGATTTTCTGGTACGCGTTCCACAAAGATGCACGGGTCTACAGCAGCGGCCGCATGTCCGCGCCTCACGCTGTCCTCGAAACGCAATGCGCGGCGTGTCACATCCAGAAGGCCTCGGGGTTCTCAGCCAAAGTTCAAAATCAGGCTTGTCTCTCGTGTCATGACGGGCCGATCCACCACGCTAGTCAGGTGAGCACTCCGGATTGCGCGACGTGCCACACCGAGCATCGCGGCCGCATAAATATTGCCGCGCCAAGCGAAAAATCCTGCACCGGGTGTCACGCCAATCTACGAACCACCGGGGCGGCTTCGCGTTACTCACAGCACGTCCGCGACTTGGCTGACGGCCATCCGGAATTCGCCGTGATACGCGAAAACCGCCGGGATCCTTCAACTATTAAACTGAATCACGCACTTCACTTGAAACCCATTCGCCGTGGCCCAACCGGCCCAATTGTGCAATTGGATTGCGCCGATTGTCATCGCCCGGCCGCCGCAAAAAATTCCTGGTCGTATGCGGATGCCAGTTATGCAGCTAACTCGCCCACCAGCGAAACCGTAAAGACGAGCGCGTCAAATGGAGACGCATTACCCCCTCACAATCCACCGACCGGTCGCGAATTGATGGCTCCCGTGACTTTCGCCAATGTCTGCGCATCCTGTCATCTCCTTTCCTTCGACAAGCGTTTCTCCGAAGGCGTTCCACACGATAAGCCAGAAGTCATCCATGCTTTTCTGAAGAAAAAATTCCAGAATTACGCCGCGGCGCACCCATCCGAACTTCGATCGGCGCGTGATCCAGACCGCGACTTAACCGGAAAGCCTCTCACTCCTCGAATCCAAACGCTAACCGCCGCACAGTGGGTTGCGATTCGAACCTCGGACGCCGAGCAGCTTCTGTGGCGCAAGACTTGCCTGCAATGTCACAAGCTTTCCTTCGATCGAAATGGCAGCCTGCCTCATGTACAACAAGCTGCTGCCTCAAGCGACACCGCTTTGCCGCACGTTGTCGAAGCCAACGTCACCACCCGCTGGATGCCGCACGCAAAATTCAATCACGAAGCCCACGGAGGCTTTACCTGCGTGAGTTGCCATGAAAAAGCGTTGCGCAGCTCCGATTCCAGTAACGTGCTGCTGCCCGGAATTAAAACCTGCCAAACTTGCCACGCATCCGGCCCGGACTACGCCGAGTCGCGATGCTTCGAATGCCACACCTATCACGACTGGTCCAAGAGAAAAGAAATCACTCCTACTTTCAGTTTTCCACCGCTAGAAACCGGCGGCCTCTGATTCCATCGCCATACAAGACGTATATATCCGATCGCCCATGAAGCCACGCCGCCGCGTGGATTTAGCTACAATTATTCTTCACATGCCGCCGGTATCAAACGAAGTAGCAAACCAATCCTCTTCACAAATCGCGAAAAGCAGTTCGGGTTTCGCTTCAGAGATGCATCCCGGCGCCGCACACGCGTTCTGGCAGATCCTCACGCTCTTTGATTCCGCAAAACTTTCCACCCATCGAGCATTTCGCAATGCCCTGGGAGTAGTGCTGCCGTTAATCGCCGGTTTTGCCCTGAATATGCCACGCGGAGGCCTGGTCGTCGCCAGCGGCGCGTTGAATGTCTCCTACTCTGATGGCAGCGATCCGTACTCGGAGCGCGTCAAGCGCATGCTGGCCTCCAGCGTGATCTGTGCGGTAGCGGTTTTTGTCGGGGCCGTTTCCGGCAAGCATATCGCTCTCGCCGTCACCCTAGCCGCTGTGTGGGCCTTCATCGCCGGCATGTTTGTCGCCGTAAGCGGAGCCGGGCCCGACTTGGGCATCATCAGCCTGGTCACTTTGCTGATTTACGCCGCCCAGCGTTTATCGCCCCGTGAGGCTGCGATCTCCGGCGTCCTGGCTCTCGCGCGGGAGGTTTATTGCAGACGGCGCTGTCCGCCGCACTCTGGCCGGTACGCCGCTATGATCCGGAACGCCGCGCTCTCGAGAAGTTTTATCTTGAGCTTGCCAATCGTGCCTCTGCATCGTGGAACGCCACTTCTGCTCCTCTCGCCAGCTCGCACAGTGAGCAAGCACAGGAAGCATTGCTCGGACTTGCACGCGATGGTGACACTGAGAGCATCCGTGTCGCGCTCTGCTCAATCAGGCTGAACGCATTCGCCTCACCCTCCTCCTGCTCGTGCGCTTGCGGTTGCGCCTGGAAAGAGAAATCCCCGACTACCCGGGAATTGCCGTCCTCGGCCATTATCTCCAGACGGCGTCGCAAATTCTCAGGCACATCAGCAACTCGCTGTCCGCCGCGCCGTCCACCGAACCGCAAGAAAAAGCCCGCCAGGCAGCCGAGGCGCTCGACCAATTTTCGATTCAGTTGCGTGAAGTAGCCGGGGCAACTCCGCCGTCATTCATCGCCGCCGTCGCCAAAGACGCGGTATTTCCGATGGACGCACTCAGCGGCCAGTTGCGCGCCGCACTGGACCTGAGTCAAAACAATGCAGAACTGCAGGGTGCGGCCGACACTCCATTTCTCACACCGAGAACCTGGAAGGAAACCGTTGATCGTGTTCCTGCTGGCCATCGGAGGCGTTCCACCCAAGGACGTGATCTGGGCTCGCGGCGTCAACACCGTTGTCGGTGGCGCGCTGGCGCGATGGAACCCAGCTGACAAATCCTGGTTGCAGGAGTTGGAACGTGTTCGGCGCGGCGCCCGAACGGCCCGGGCGAACCTCGAAGCTTCCATTGATCGTTTGGGTTCGGAACCCGGAACCACGCGAGAGCAAATTGCCAGGTTGAGCGCCGCGCTAGCCAGTTCTCACCGTTTCATTCATGCCCTCATGGCTTTGGATGCAGTTTTTCTTCAACAGCCCGCGCTTGCCAGCTCTCCGCCTCTAACAAATTTTTTATCTAAAGTGGAGACGACTCTTGCGTTGTTCGCTTCCACTCTTCGCGGCGCAAGGGCACCGTCTAAAGACTTCCCCAACCTTCGTGAAGAACACCGCCTTATGGTTCAGTCCCGAACAAGTGATGCAAGCTCCGCCTTGGCGCGTTTCGATTCAATAAATATTGAAGCTGACCGCATCACTAATAGCGTGAACACGCTAGCAGAACAAATCACGCAGTGGACACGAACCCCGGAATTTGCGGCGTTGCATAAACGTAAGCTGGAATTGGAGGCAGAAAATGCGAAGATTTGATTCGTGCTGGTAAACCAGGCGGCAAGTGCGACCACATGCAGCAAATGTGAAGGTCGCCATCCACACCTCTCCCTGGAAGGCCAAGGGTCGGGCTTAAGCGTTAATTAATTTTCGTTGTTGTTTTCGTTCGAACTGTCGCCCGGGATCGTGAATTGATGGGGCACTTTCCCGTTGTGGCCATTTTCCTTGGCGTCTTTGGGGCCTTCTTTGACAAGGCCTTCGAGGGTGCTCTGCGAATGTTCGTCTACGGCGCTCACCGCGGCGACCAGGCACGAATATAGAAACGCCTTGATCCCGGTGCGGAACTGCTCCGCAGATTGTTCCGCCACGCGCGCCACATCTGTCTCGAGCGAGCGGCGGCGCGTTTCAGTTGCCGAACGGCTCTCGGCTTCAATCGAAGCAAGTGCTGAACCCGCTTTCTGCGAGGCCTCCGCGATCATCATATCGACGTGTGACTGGAGTTGACGACGGAACTCATCCACCGCGTCGCCTGCGGCGCTATGTAACGTCGCACGGGCTTCCGCGGCCCGGGCTTCCATCTGGGCCGTGGCTTCCCTGGCCACCATCTGCTTATCCTCCATCAGCCTTATCAGGTGCCGGTCCGAAACGCGCGTGGCCGCCGATTCGAACTCTTGCGTGGTGCGCTTCAAGATTTCGTCCATGCGCGTCTGAAGTTTGTTTTCAAAAACCGCCGGTTGCATGTGCTGGCCCACTATTGCAGTGTCGCCATTCTTCTCCACCGCTTCATGCCGAGGTTCGCTAACCAATTTTTCGATTCGTTCGGATAGTTCCTGTATCTGGCGGCGCTGTTCTTCTTGTCGCTCTTCTCGATGTTTCATCCACTGCGAGCGTTCTTCCGACAGCCGCGCTTCCAACCTGTTCAGGATGGCTTCTTCCGAAGACCTCACCAAAGGCTCAAAGTTTTGCGCGGAACTCTCAGCCGATTCAGTGTACGTGCCATTCGCGCGTTGGAACTCTTCGATCTTGACTATGGCCTCTCGCACCGCTTCATCCAGTTGCGAGGTGATCGCCGATTGCATGGCCTGCTCGGCCGCTTGTTGCAGCTTAGGGCGCACCGACAAGATAAGTTGATCCGAGGTGATCACAAATCGTTCTGTCTTAGCCGCCGCTTGCTTGGTGGATTCATTGTTGGAGCTAGTAGACGGCACGGCCTGTGGACCGTTGCTCGCGCCGTTTGCAGGCGCATCCGATCCTGGTTCACGCGGTAAATTGCCGCCAGTCGCCAAATGAGTTGTCGACAACTCCCCGCCGATCAGCTTTTGCCAGTCCTCTGGCGGCGTAGATAAACCCCACACGTTAGAAGGAATTTCCAATTCCACGCCGATTTGAAAAAGTTCGCGTGGTGAGTCGGGAGTATGAACGGAACGAACCTGGGCGCGGATTAACGGCGATCTCGCCTGCCGGTCCGGGTTAACAACCTGAAGGCCGACCCATGAACCAACCGGATATTCATGACGCGAGGGATAACGGCAGCCGTGCAGATTCACACTTACAGAAGCGGTTTTTTCTTGGAAGGGTTGGCCTAAGCCATTCTTGCCTAACACAATCAATGTTACGGGGTGCTCCACGCGAGTGCTGCGGCGCCCCTCCATGCCTGAATATTTTGCGCTTGTTGCAGAGCTCACACTACTACCTCCAATTCAAATCGCGAGGGCGGTAGCGTATCACCGTCCCCCACACTGGTACAATCAAACATTAGACCCTTTTAGGTCAGCCGTAAATGGGTTAGCCGTCGGTACTGGCTAACCTGCAGCTATTGAAGGGCTTATAAAAAATAAGCCCGCGAATAAGAGCCGGTCTACTGCGCCGGCGTTGCCGTTTGTGCGGACTGCGCTCCATCTGCGCTGAAGACTGTCACTTCCACCCTGCGGTTTTTCTCACGCGCCGCGCGGTTCTTGCCTTCATCCACGGGCTTGTCCTTGCCCAACCCAACGATCTGAATTCTGTACACCGGCATGTTGTGCTGGCTGACCAGATAAGTTTGTACCGCTTCTGCACGGCGCCTGCTCAAATCCAGATTGTGCTCCGCTGTTCCAGTGCTATCCGTGAAGCCCTGAATCGCAACGAAGTATCTCTTCAAGCTTCCCACCTGCCCGGAAGCCAGCTGATCGAGTTGCTGTTTCGCATCATCGGTCAGTTTCGCGGAGTCAAACTTGAACAACACCGTAACGTTGCCCGCTGTCTTGTAGTCGTCGATATTCGCGATGCGATCATTCAGTTCGTTATGCAAATCAGCCCGAACCTGATCCGATTTCTTCGAAGCCGCATCCGCGCGACTGATCGCGTCCGTAGCGCGCGTATCCGCGGAGGAAGCCTTTTCATCTGCAGCGCTGATTTTCGGCTCATCCGCTTCCAGCTGTCGCTGCGTATTTTTCTGATTTTTGTCTACTTCGCCAATTTTGGCATTCGCAGGATCAACTTGCTGCGCGACGTACTTCTTCGTTGCACAGCCGCTCAGCAAGAGCACGCTGGCGATAATGCTCACTTCAATCTGCCGCTTCATGGATTCTCCTCAATGCAAAATTGAGCCGGGTGCTCACTGGGCCTAAAACGCGACTTCCGTTGGCTGGGATTGCGCGGGCTGGAATCCGATCGTCGCCTGACCAGCACATCTTACTTGAAACCCATATAACTTACTACCGAGCTACCGAGCCCGCCCGTCCCCAAGAAGAGCAGCTGGCAGGGACCAGATTCTAAAATAATACCCGCGCCTTAATCCATATTATTTTGATGTGATGCGATCTTTTATCTTTGCGTATGTCTCCTCTGAGATTGCGCCCTTCACCACCAGCTCATGTCGGTCCGCATAAGGACGCCCCTCGACAATTCTGCGTGCCTCGCGATGACTTATTCCCGGCAGTCCCGCAAGCTCATCTTCGCTAGCCGCATTTACATTCACCAGACGATGCCCGCCGCGGTCCCAACCGTCTCGCACTCCTTCAGCAGCCGCCTGCGCCTGATCCGCCGCTTCATTGGCCGCTTTCTCGAGTTTCCTTCCCGCTTCCTCAAGCGCCGGCTTGGCACGTTCCGTGGCTTTCGCTACCTCGTCCCGCGTACGCTCCTCGCGGGCTCGCTGGTCGGCGGAGTTACCGTCGCAACCACCAAGCAAACCGAGCAAAAGTACTGAAGCGAAGACCATTGGAAGCTTAATAGTTTTTTGTTTTCGCATGCGGTCTCCTCAAGCACTACTACCAACAATGCTGTACGAATTTTTTTTGCCTGGCTTGTATAAGTTACCGTTTTCTTGGATGCGCAACGCGCTTTGTTAGCTTCCCAAAATTTAACGCTGTTGAATTCCAATGTTTCAGACGCTATAAGCTTCAGTTTTAGAATAGTTTATGCCGACTTGTGTTCCAAAAATTGGAACCGCCACATTATCTTTCGTGCCGTGACTCCCGTTTCGGAGTGGCACGGTGGTTGCTCCACCCGTTGCGGGAGAATCTCATGAACCTAAAATCAACTCTAGTTGTATCCGCAGCGCTTCTATTCGTAACGGCACCGGCTTGGGCTGATTCCGTAAAGTCCAAGACCCCCGACCTGGCCGCGTCTTCACGTAGCTCGTCGTTCAGCCGTTCCGATATGAAGCGTTTGGGTGGATTTAAAACCCAAGATGGGCGTCTGCTGCAGATGTCCGGGGATGATGTGGTGCCTGATGGCGATGCCGATGACTCGACTGTTAGCGCTCCGGAACCGGGATCATTGGCGCTTTTGTTTACCGGTCTGTTGTGCGTTGGTGCGTTTGGGGCGTTTGCGTACCGCCGCAATAACACTCTGCCGCCACCGCGTAAGTTCGCGCTATCGCGCTAACAGCCTAATACGCTGATTCAACCTCGCCCAGGCTTCATGATCTGGGCGAGGTCTTGTTTTTAAAGCGTTCAACTCAGCGGCTAGGCTGATTCACTGGTCATAATAAATAACGGCTTCATTTCAAAGCTCGCGTAATGCGGCCTTAAGCGCTTGGTGTTGTAATGTTCTTTAACGTTGACGACCTTCTTCGTGGAAATTACCGTCTCGATCGGCACATTGTCGTAACGACCGTTCTTCAAAACCACCAACTTTCCATGGATCTTTGACAGCAGTAAATCCAAAGCCAGATTGCCGTACGCCATCGGCACGATCGAATCAATCGCGTCCGGATCGCCGCAACGCACCAGATACCCGAGTTTTTGATTGATTACGTCAACGGTTTTCCCATTGTTGTACTTGGGTGACAGTTCTTTCAACTTCTCAGACACCAGGTCGCCAATCCCGCCCAGTTTTTTATGCCCGAACGCATCAGCCGCTTCGTGTTCAAACACCATTTCACCGCCCTCAAACATCGCCCCTTCCGAAACGAGCACGGTGGAATACCGGCTAGGATTCTTCCGGCGATCCGCGCTCAATAATTCCGTCAACTGCTCGATATTGAACTTATGCTCAGGAATCACGCAACGATTTGCCGCCCCAGCCATGGTTGGTAGCATGGCGCTGAATCCCGCGTATCTTCCAAAAACCTCCAGCACCATGAACCGCTCGTGCGAGCCGGCTGAAGTCCGCAAATCGTTGGTCATGTGAATTGTGCGCGTGACGCAGGTGCTAAATCCGATGCAGTAGTCAGTACCCGGTACGTCGTTATCCATCGTTTTAGGAATTCCGATTACCTTGAATCCCTCCCGGTGAAGCCGCACTCCGTAGCTCAGGGTGTCGTCCCCCCCAATCGGAATTAAATACTCCACGCCCAGCCATGCCAGATTTTTCAGCACCTCCGGGGTCAGATCATTCTTATCTGCGCTGAAAGAATCTTTCAGGTGTTCGGGCACGCCGGATTTACTCACGCGGCTGGGATTCGTCCGCGAGGAATGCAGAAACGTCCCTCCCGTGCGGCCTGCGCGGTTCACCAGTTCTTCAGTCAGCACCTGGAAATTTTCCGAATTGTCGTGGTTGTGATCGCGGACCATCTCCACCAGGCCGGCCCATCCGCGTCGAAAGCCGATAACCTGATACCCCTCGCGCAAGGCGCGAAACGTTACGCCGCGAATCGCCGGATTTAACCCCGGAACGTCGCCTCCGCCGGTCAAAATCCCGATCACACCTTTTTTGGTATTGATGTTAGCCATAACGATATTCCTCGTTGTTTAGTTGAGAATCGGTGAACAACAATTATCCACAGCCGCGCAGAATTTAGAAAGGCAGTAAACCTGATAAGGCGAGTGTTTCAATCGCTAGAGAAATGGTGCGGCTGGTCGGACTCGAACCGACAACGGGGAAAACCCCAGTGGATTTTAAGCCCACCGCGTATGCCAATTTCGCCACAGCCGCACCGGCGACGCGGCATCCAGAGAATATCACGCGTGGAAACCATCCTCATAACTTGTCGCCGAACTCACTTCATCCGTCCGCGCCCGCCGCCACCAGTAATTCGCCACAATTATTTAAGAATATTCACGCCACCTCACCCTTCTTACCTTAAGATTCTCGGCGGACATTCGGAGCCCTTTCCCGCACCGGCTGCTTATCCGCCTTTGGAGGATTCAGTGCCCGCTAACGAACAATTTGACCTGCTGGTTATCGGTTGTGGCCCTGCCGGCGAAAAAGCCGGTGCTCAGGCCGCCTATTTTGGCAAACGCGTCGCCGTCATCGAACGCGCCAAGTACACCGGTGGCAGTTGCATCAATACCGGAACCGTTCCTAGCAAAACGCTGCGCGAATCCGCCCTATATTTTTCGGGACTGAAGCAGCGCGGCCTTTACGGCATTGACTACTCGCTGAAAGAGAATCTCACCGTGAACGACTTCATGCACCACGAACGTGAAGTCGTTGAAATGGAACGCCAGCGCATTCTAAAAAATCTCGCGCTGCACCAGATCGAACTTATAAGCGGTCAAGCAGCTTTTGATGACCTGCACACGATTGTAGTGTCCAGCACGCACGGCGCGCGTCGTCTGCGCGGTGAAATTATTCTCATCGCCAGCGGCTCAAAACCTCATCGCCCGCCGGAAATCGCTTTCGATGACGTTCATACTTTTGACTCGGACACTTTTCTTCAAATGCACCGCATTCCCAAGAGTCTTGCAGTCATCGGCGGCGGAGTGATCGGCTGCGAGTATGCCTCAATCTTCATGGCTCTCGGCGTTGAGGTCACTCTGGTTGACGGCCGTGACGTGCTCTTACCCTTTCTTGACCCCGAAATTTCCACGCGCCTCCGCGAACGCTTTGCAGCTCTGGGCATGCAGTTCTGGTTCAATGAGCGACCCGTCAAAGTGGAAAATTCCTCTTCGGGAGCGCGCCTCACTATGAAAAGTGGCAGCATCCTGGAAACCGAAGCCGCTCTCTTCGCCGCGGGTCGCCGTGCCGCAGTCGATGGCCTTGAATTGCAAAAAGCGGGCTTAGGCGTTAACGACAAGGGCTACATCCCGATCGACGAACACTACCGCACCAGCGTTCCTCATATTTACGCTGCTGGTGACGTCATTGGGTTTCCCGCACTAGCTTCCACTTCCATGGAGCAGGGCCGCGTGGCGGTGTGTCACGCTTTTGGCCTCAAATATAAGCAGCGCGTGGCATCACTGCTCCCTATGGGCATCTATACCATTCCTGAAATTTCCGCCGCCGGAGAAACGGAAGCGTCCTGCAAGGAAAAGAAAATCGATTACGTCGTTGGCCGCGCCCACTACGCGAACAACGCCCGCGGCCACATCGCTGGCGATACTACCGGTTTGTTAAAATTGATCTTCGCGCGCGCCGACAAGAAGCTTTTAGGCGTCAGTATCATCGGAGAAAGCGCGACAGAGTTAATTCACATCGGTATGACCGTGCTCGACCGCGGTTTGACCATCGATGAATTTATCGAGCAGGTTTTCAATTACCCGACCCTGAGCGAAACGTACAAATACGCGGCCTATGATGGCCTGGGCAATCTCGCAGGCCACAAGCTCCGCGAAGGCTAGCGCGCCCCCATTACCTTCTGGCATTCTGTCGTGGGACGCCATCGTGAAACAATTTTTCGCTTTTCTTTCCGCCATTCTCCTCGCCGCTACCGGAATTTCCTTAACCGTCGCTGCTCGCGAACCCTCATCGATCGGTACCGTGGCGCCGTCCCGGGCCTACTTGGGCTTCGATCGCAACCTTTATCCTGGCGACGACGCTTTTCCAACGCTCCGAAAAACTTTTGCCTTCACCGGCTATTGGCTGAACTCGCCACCCGGCGCAAAAACTAACACGTGGATCGGCAAGCGCGATTTCTTACGTAACTCCGGCTTTGGTTTTTTAGTGTTGTTTAATGGGCGTGATAGTCACGAATTCAAGAAAGACTCCGACGGCCCAACTAAAGGATCTCTTGATGCTGACGCGGCAGCAGCCTCCGGCAAAAAAGAGGGCTTCCCATCCGGCACAATCATCTTTCTCGACATAGAGGAAGGAGGCCGACTCTCGGCTATCTACCACGCTTACCTTCACGCCTGGCTTGATGGGTTAGCGCGTAGCGGATACCGCGGGGGCGTTTATTGTTCCGGAATGCCCGTTAAGGAATCGGGCGCAGTCACCATTCTCACCGCCGATGACATTCGCGCTAACGCTGGATCGCGCGAATATATATTTTTCGTGTTTAACGACGCTTGCCCGCCGTCTCCGGGCTGTGTGTTCCCCGGCGCAGCGCCTGCAGCCGCGGTGAGCGGGGTCGCCTACGCTCAAGCGTGGCAATACGCCCAGTCCCCGCGCCGCAAAGAGTTCACCGCTCGTTGTGCCACCGGCTATAACCGCAACGGAAACTGTTACAGCCCCCACGACGCTTCACACCAGTGGGACCTCGATGCAGACACGGCGACTTCCGCCGATCCTTCAAACGGCGCCCGCCCCTAAATTTTTAATTACTGATTATTTGATGGCGAACGTGCACAAATTCGCCGCGACTAAGAACATCGTACTGCTCACACTTTATTTCCCGTTCAACGCCCGGATTTGCTGGACAAGACCCTCGATTTCTTCGGACGTCAGTTTGCCTGCGTATTTCGGCATACGGCCTTTTCCATTAGCTGTAATGTTGCGCAAGTCCTCTACCGAAGCGGCAGCTGTTTTTTCAGAGATGAGCGATGGTCCGCCAAAGTGCCGCCCCTCGGCAGTCTTTCCGTGGCACTTCGCGCACTCTTTCTTATACAGAGGATTCTCAATCAGTTTGGTGCCGGAAGGCGGAGTTTGCGCCAACGCTGCGCCAACCACGAAGTACACCGCACACGTTGCAATCGTCAGCGGATATGTTTTCACATCGCACCTCATCGTTAATGATCCGGCTAACAATTGTAGATGGTCAGCGGCGAGTTGTGGTTGCTATTGGCGCATGACCACCCGGATGCCCCGCCGCCAGTTTTCCGTCAAGCCCACCCGAACCACTTCGATTTGCGGGGACAAAGCGTCCAGCAAGATTCCGGTGACTGGGTGAAAACGCAGCGCGGGAGCCACCAAATACACCAGTGGCGGCGCTTCTTGAATTTCGACGCCAGGAAAATAACCGTAGCTGCGAAACTCGCCAAGCTCCAAATGGCGGCGCACTCGTAGCCAGTAATCCGCAGCCTGTAACGGAAGATGGATGTGCTCGCTGGCTTTTAATTCCAGAATCGCCAAGCGGCCTGCCCGCGTAATTGTGAGTACATCAATGATGCCGTGCTCCCCGCCGCTGCCCGCAAACACTTGCGCATAAACGAAACGAAAATCCAGTACGCTGTCCACGCGCGTGACGTCATTGCGCACCAGCGACTCGAGCCAGCGTTCCGCCTGCGCGCGATATAAAGGATGGCGCGTATCGGATGCCAGCGGATGCCGGTAAATTCCCAGATCCTGCATCATGCGTTCGAACGTAGCCCGACTTCGAGGAGTCAGTTCTTCGTTCATATCGTTACAGCCGAAAAAAATGGCCCCGTCATCCCACCGTGCCAACGCCAACCCGCGATAACGCAAAATTACCTCGCGCGAGGCAATGCTGGGATGGACGGTGATGGCCTGCGGATCGGAAGCCACGATCGGTTCGATCTGCGCCCGAGCCTGAGCGAGAAGTGCTTCCGATTCACGGCACGGAACTAGCCAGGTGTGAAGATTTCCCGCGCGGCGCGGATCAATCCTCTCGAGCGAGTCGCGTGCTGCATCCAGCTCGTAAAGTTCAATTGCAGAACCAGGCGCGAGAGCGGCGATGCGATGTGCCACCACGCTGCAGCTCTCCTTTGGAACGATCAGGCGAACACCACCAAGAGTTCCACGCTGGCTGCCTTTGCGGAGGCGGTCCAACCATAGCAACGCAAAAGTGAGGCTATTGTTTACGGTGTCTTGCGATTCGCCATCCGGCACGGCCAGAAATGCCTCATAGCGGGAACCGCGTTTGGACAACCCGCGCACATAGTTGCCGGACAGAGAATGCTCCAGGTCTGCGGAAATCGTTGCGGATTCCACTGTTTCATCGGGGAACTGGCTGGCCAGGATTCCCTTCAACCGTTCGCAGAATTCTTCACGCGACAATTCGCGCGCGGAACGCTGGAAATCGATGCGCACAAATTCGAGCCGATCCGGACGGGAACGCCCAAAGCGTTCTACGGCCAGCACTAGCCGCGCGTCGGAATGATCGGTAATCGCAATCACCCGGCGGGTCAGATTGTATTGCTCCGACCAGATGTGCAGCAGCGGCTTATCCTCCGAACCGCGCACTTCCCAGGAAAGCTCGGACAATGCCGCGAGGTGGCCGCCATTTTCACAGAGTTGCGCGGCCCCGGCGGAAACAAATTCGCGGAGGCTAGCTTCCAGCTCTGCGGCCAATTTCATCAGGCCGATTATAAATGAAGTACGTAATGTAATAGATACTATTTTAAGGGGGCGAATTGCACTGTCGCTACTTTGATAACCGGCTGACGCATGTTCCATGCCGAGGAAATGTGCTCGAAGGATACTTCAAATTCGCGATGATCGCCGGGAGGAATCGGTGGGCCCGGAGGGCCGAACAAGCTCCGGGTCTCGCGTTGCGCGATCTGATTGAGATCGTCGTAAAATTCGATAGTCAACTCCACGCTGGCCAGCGAACGATTGCCGCCATTGCTGATTTCTCCGGCAATGGTAGTGACTTCCTGGTGCAGAAAATTTTCCGCGCGGCTCATCTCAACATGATCCACACCCACGTTGGACGTATAAGCACGCTCGTCCGGCCCCACTGCATCTTGCGATCCCGTCGCTGCCGGCGGAACCCTCTTGCTGGATGCGTGCCACAGAAAAAATACCAGCAGAAGAACCACTATTGTGACAGCTAAGACAACAAGACGGCGCGTTTTAGCCGCGCCTTGTTCATCCTGAGGTGGCGGAATTGGAAATGAAGTTGACATGGCTCTAGAATTTAGCCCGTGGCGGGCAATACCCTGAGCTTAACGGCCCACCATCAGCCGCTGCACCAACGCCTCGGGAAGTTTCGCCTTGCGCATGCGCTGTTGCACAGCGGCGATATCGTACTCCACCCGCCAGAACTCTACCGTTTGATGTTCCAGATCGGCGATGGCAAAAGCGGCTCGCGGATCAGCATCGCGCGGCTGCCCTACCGAGCCCGGATTTAACAAGTACCTGCGCGGTGGCTCGAGACGCAAAGGCGCGAACGCTTCGTTCATGCGCGGATGAATCTGCAAAACTTCCAACTTCGAATTTAGATACGAAAATCCGCCCTGGTGATGGGTGTGGCCGAAAAACGTCACTTCCGCCGTCGAATCCAGCAGCCCTTCGAGTGCTTGCGCAGGAGTGAACACATATTCGTCTTCATCTTGAAAAGCACCATGGACGAGAACGATGCCGTCGGTGGTCAACGGACCTCGGGGTAAATTTGTCAGCCACGCCAGGTGATCTGGAGCTAGTTCGCTATTGCTCCAGTCCACGGCGGCCTTCGCGATGGGATTGAAATCATCGGCAACCATCACTCCGGAGATAGCTTTGTCATGGTTTCCCCGAATCGTTTCCGTGCCTAATTCACGCAGCTTTGCCGTTACCTCATTCGGATCGGGCCCGTAACCAACCACATCACCCAGGCACACGGACCGGTCCCAACGGTCCTTGGCGGCCTGAAGGACGGCTTCAAAAGCAGTCATGTTCGCGTGAAGATCGCTGAGAACCAGAATCCGCATTAATGGCCCCAAAAAAAGTGCACCTGAGTATAGATGAAGAGACGTAACGATGCACGAAACTGAAACTTAATGTGTGAACTTTTTCGCATGCTGTTTGCGGTTATAAATTCGCGATCGCGATTACCGCAGCAAATCTATAGCCCCCTTTAGATCGGCGCGGTCCAATACGGTTCTAAAAATTTACCCGTTTTACAAAATCTTTATCAAGTGCGGTAAAACGACTGCACCCTGCGCACAATTCTCATTTTAAGAAAACCCAAATTGGCCCATGAATACGCAACATTTCTGAAGTTTCTTCGGTAATGTGCGAAACATTCGCCGCTATGCACTCGTCTATACCAGTGCAGCTGGTTACGGGAGCTGCTCCAGGCTAGATACGAAAAACCCCGCGGTGGCAGCCGCGGGGCAATGACACGCAGTCTTTCCGGCCGTTAGTCCAGGAAGAAGAGGTGTCTGGCGGCGAGACTACTCGCCCTTACTTTGCGTGTCAACTGTCTTGCCAACAGCAACAAGCC
>JAUTXJ010000056.1 GCA_030838075.1 Acidobacteriaceae bacterium | reverse complement strand
CAGCTTGGTGACGACCTGAACCATCTTATCGATGACGTAGTCGACTTCTTCCTGCGTGTTGAAGCGGCCGAGGCCAAAGCGAATCGACGTATGGGCTAGGTCTTCGCCGACTCCTAATGCTTTGAGTACGTAGCTGGGCTCGAGGGTTGCCGAAGTGCAGGCAGAACCGCTCGAAACGGCTATATCGTTGATGCCCATGAGCAAAGATTCGCCTTCCACGTAGGCAAAGCTCATATTGAGATTGTTGGGCAGGCGATGCTCCATGGAGCCATTGACGAAGACTTCGTCGAGTTTGGCTTCCAGCCCGGCTTTGAGGCGGTCGCGCAAGCCGCGCATGCGCACGGATTCCTGGGCCATTTCCTGCTGACAGAGTTCGCAAGCTTTGCCTAGGCCCACGATGCCGGGGACGTTTAGTGTGCCGGAACGCATGCCGCGTTCGTGGCCGCCGCCATCGGCAATGGCCGAAAGCTGAACGCGCGGGTTGCGACGGCGAACGTACAGCGCGCCTACACCCTTGGGCCCGTAAATTTTGTGGCCGGTGATGGCAAGAAGATCGATGTTGTCCTTCTGCACGTCGACGGGAATTTTGCCGACAGCTTGCACGCCATCGACAGCGAAGAAAATGCCGTGTTCCTTGGCGATTTTTCCGATTTCCGCGATGGGGTTGATGATGCCGATTTCGTTGTTGGCGTACATGATGGTGATCAAAATTGTTTTTGGCGTAATCGCTTTGCGCACGTCTTCAGGATCAACGCGACCATCTTTTCCAACCGCCAGATAAGTGACTTCGTAGCCGTATTTCTCGAGGCGCTTGCAGGTGTCCAGGACGGCCTTGTGCTCAATGGCCTGAGTGATGATGTGATTGCCCTTTTCGCGGTACATTTCCGCGATGCCCTTGATCATCAAGTTGTCGGACTCGGTCGCGCCGCTAGTGAAGATGATCTCTTTCGGAGTGGCGTTGACGAGCGAAGCAATTTGCTGGCGCGCAGTTTCCACCGCTTCTTCGCCGGCCCAGCCGAAGGCGTGGTTGCGGCTTGCGGCGTTGCCAAATTTCTGGGAAAAGTAGGGCAGCATAGCTTCGAGCACGCGAGGATCGACCGGGGTGGTCGCGTGATTGTCCATGTAGATCGGTAAATTCACAGCCATAATTCTGTCTCCTAAGTTTGCAATTCCACCAGCACTGGTTCGTGCTGCTCTTCGCTCATGTGAGAAATCGTAACGGTGCTGAGCACACTCAATATACTTTCATTGACGCGGCGCAAAGGCTCGCGAACGGAACACTTGTCTGCGGCGCCGCAATTGCCGTGATTCGTGACGCAAGAAGTAATCAAAACCGGGCCGTCAATGGCAGAAATCACGTCCAGCGCGGTTATTTGCGAAGGCTCTTTGGCTAGCAAGTAGCCACCGCTGGCACCGTGTTTGGCGGAGACGATACGCTGGCGAGCCAGCTTTTGAAGTACCTTGGCCATAAGCATCGTGGAGATGCCGTATTCCTCGGCGATCTCAGTTGCGCTACAAGCGTGTTCGTCGCGATGCATGGCGAGATGCTTCACCGCTATCAAACCGTAATCCGCTTTTTTAGACAACTTGAACATAGGATGTTGAAACCGAGCTGAAAGCTATAGATATAAGACTAATTCGGTCGTACCGCGAACCACATATCAGACCGAATCAGTCGCAAATGAAGTTTAGTGCTGTTTGGCGGGGTTGTCAATCATTGGTTTTCACCGATTGCTGCCAAGTCTATTATTTTCAATTACTTAACGGTGAGCAAATTAAAAGAAAAAGAGCGGCCGGCCGTAGGCGTTAAAAGCTTAGCTTCAGCGCTGTAGAAACACTTCGTGGGACAGAGACGGCCGTCCCCGAAAACAAGCTTGCGAAATTGATCACATTGACGCGGTCGGTGACGTTTGAAACCTGAATTTGCAAGGTAACGCTGCGGAGTTCTTTACGGTAAAGCTGTGCGCCCGCCGCAAAATCCAGCGAGAAAGTCGGACGTGTTCGTTCAAGGTCAAAATTCACGCGATCAAGGATGCTCGAGCCGTATTGGGCGAGCAGAAAACTCTGCGTCTCCGTGGAGCTGAGGTCAGCGGGAAGCCCGCTTCCGTACTGGGCGCTGGCGGCCAGCCATACGCGCTTTTCGGCTTGAAACCTGATGCGGGCTCGCGCGGTGTTGCGCTGGTCCTGGGAGACGGCAAACGGACTTGTGTTGGTAAGCACGCCAGCGGCGTCACTGCCTAGAAACAGGCCGCCGGTGATGGGGCCGCTACCGATGCCAGACTGATTCGAATAACTGAGGTAGCCGGAGAAGCGCCACCATTCGGGAACTTCCAGGCGCAATTCTTCGCCGAAAATGCGGGCGTGGGCAAAGGCGATCGGAAAGCTGATGCCAGTGTCCAGCAGAACGTCGTCGTCAGGATAATTGTGAAAATCGCGGCGAAAAATATTTGCTTCAATGCGCAGCTTGCCGGAGATGGATTTGGTGGCGCCTACTTCGTAGTAATTACCGCGTGCTGGGCGGACCGGCAGACGTAAAACGACGGGATCAATGGAATTCAACTGAGGAGAGCTGGCGAGCAGCAAATTTTCCATGGCCGGTGTCTGAAAAACGCGATCGTAGGAAGCGTGCAGCAGCAAATTTACTGAGGGTAGGTAAAGGGAAACACCGAGACGCGGGCTCCAGGAGGATTCGTGCACCACGAAGGCGTAATGATCGAAGCGCAAGCCCGCGGAGATGTTCCAGTTGCCAAAGTGCATTTCGTCCTGCACGTAAGCGGAGGGTTCGATATCCCACTTGCGGTCGGCGAATTGGAATTGCAGCTGGGTGCCGGGATCGAACTGCGTCCGGTCGGTAATGATGTAGCTGAGCGCTTCGTGAACGGGAGTAAAGAAACTGTCGACGCCGGTTTTCCAGTTGTGATGGCCCTTATGACCGGATAAATCGGCGCGCGCATATCCCTCGCGGTAGCCACGCGACTGCGAAATAATGACTGGGGTGGATAATGGATTCGAAGTGAGATCGGCGCTGGCATCGCGTACGCTACCTGACAAGCTGAGAAACAGATCGGGAGAAATGGTGTGCTGGAAGAAAACCTGGCCGCTGGTTTCCTGATTGGCAATGTCCTGGCGCTGGCCGGCCTGCTGCTGCACTAGCTCATTTGGTACCAGGAAACGTACGGCGTTGTGAATGATGGTGAAGCGCAGGCGGTCACTGCCGGAAAAATCCCGCTCGTAAGAAGCTGAGAAGCCGCCCGCGTTTCCGCGGTTGGTGAAATTTTCGAGCACCGGCGGGTCGAGATAGCGATCGGTATGAAAACCGTTGCCAGTGATCGAAAAACGATTTTCTCCAAACGCATAGGAAACGGCGGCAGAACTGCTGATGCTGGAAAAACTTCCGCCACTTATGTCGAATTGCCCGTGGAGGCCGTCGGGCACATCTTTCACGGTGGTAACCTCGACCACGCCGCCAAGTTTGCGGCCATATTCGGCGGGAAATGTGGCGGTGAGCACGCGCATGGATTCCACGTCGTCGGCGTCAAACTCCGGCGCAAACGCAGGAGAGCGATTCTGGGTGAGCGGCAATCCATCGAAAACATATTGCACATCGTATTCCGACCCGCGCGGATGGAGAACGCCGTTGGCTTCATAGAGCCACCCAGGTTGTTGATTGACTAGATCACTGAGACTGCGGCCGGGCTGGGCGGGCATTTGTTGATCGATGGTTTGTCTGCCGACGGAATAAATGGTGCCGGTGCGGCTGGGATCGACGAGCGTCGCGGAATCGGTGACTTGAATTTGGGTGGCGACCGGAGCGACACCGAGAGTGACGGGGATGCGGAGAGGAACTTCGGAGCGGATGTCGACGAGTTTAGTCCAGGGGGCGAAGCCTTCGGCGTTGACGTTTAGACGATAGATTCCGAAAGGAAGATCCTGGGCGGTGTAGCGGCCGTCCTGCGCGATTTTGAAGGTGCGGTGTAGTTGATTGGCTTCGCTGAGTAGCTCGGCATCGGCGGAAACTGCTGAGTCACCTGAATCGTGAACTTCAATGCGCAACTCACCGCGGACGCGCTGGGCTCGCAACGAGCTTGCGGCAAAACAGAGAACTGCCAGCGAAGCGAAAATCAGATAATGGAGTAGAGCCCGCATCTTATCGTTGGTGGCAATTACGTTTCGAGCCTTTCCCTTTGCCCACGGGTTGCCAGAGTAGTTTCCAGAAACTGAATTATCACCTTGCACGGTGCCGGACCTGCGACCGATCCTTCTCCGTAGCCAACCTCGTGAGTCTTTTTTTACGTTAGCACGAAGGACACCGCCGCTATCGAGCCAGGCGACACGCGGCAACTAAACGGCAACAATTAGAGGGCGAGGCGGTTTGCTAATATTTGAGCTTTCAGGGCTCGTTCGCGCCTCGGACCTGTAGGGATTATGCGTCGTTTGCTATGCACTATTGGCTTTACCGGGAAGACCGCGGAGGATTTTTTTGATTTGCTCCGCCACGCCGAAGTCCAAAGCGTGATCGATGTGCGGCAGAACCGGACCGGGCAGCTATCCGCATTCGCCAAATACCCCGATCTGGAGTTTTTCCTGCGGCAGATTGGGAATATTGGGTACCGGCACGAACCGTTGCTGGCACCAACGCCAGAGCTGCGAAAGTCGTACCAGAAAGGTAAGGACTGGGCTGCTTACGAGAAAGGCTTTTTAAATTTATTGAAGCAGCGTGCCGTCCCACAAAGTCTCGATACATCCAGCTGGCCCGCTAATGTCGGATTGTTGTGCACCGAACCGGGGCCGGAGAAGTGTCACCGCCGGTTGGTTGCTGATGTGTTGACGGAGCAATGGCGCGCGGCGGGCGACGATGTGGAAGTGCGACATTTGGTCTCGAGCACGAAACGTGGGAAACGACAGCAGCACGGGATTGCGTCATGAGTTCCCATTCAAATTTATCTACCGAGAAAAAAGCATCAGGTTCGGTGCGTGATGGTGTGGCAATTACGGGCTGGGCGGCGGCATTAGGGGCGCGGCGGGTGCTATCGGAAGAAGTTGACAGGGCATTTGGGATGCCCATTGGGAAATTGCGAAGCCGCGCGGGCATTGAGTCTGTGTCGTATGCCGCTGACGGCGAGACGGAACTGACTCTCGGCGCGCAAGCACTGCAGCGGGCGCTGGATGTTGCGGGATGCCAGGCCAAGGAGATTGACTGGATCATCGCAAGCAGCGAGACGCACGTGGCGTATCCTTCGGTGGCGGCGCAACTGCATAAACGAGCAAGTGCTCGCGAAAAATGCGGGGTATTGGACGCTGGCGGCGCTTGCCTGGGGCTACTGAACGCGCTGGCGGTGGCGCAATCTTTCCTGGACAGTGGCCGGGCGCGTAACGTTGCAGTGGTTACTGCAGATGTTCACAGCCGCACGTTGGTTCCCGGGCGGGTCGCGGGAGAATTTGGCGGTTTGTTTGGCGATGGGGCCAGCGCATTTATTCTGCGCAATGATTACGAGACTAAAAAATCCGCTAGCTACGTTTTGGGGAAATTTTCCTTTGGATGCGCCAATCAATACGCGGAAGCAATTTGTGTGGCCGGCGTTGAGAATGGGGGGCTGGCGGTGCGATTCGATGGGGAGGCATTGTCGCGGGCGGCGATTACGCGAATGGAACGGACGCTGACGGAGGTGGAAAAGACGAGCGGGATTTGTCGGCTGGAGGTGGGGGCATTCGCGACACACCAGCCTAATCCGCGGCTGGTGACGCTGTTGGCCAAGCAATGCAATGTACCGGCATCTGTTTTTCCGGAGGTAGCGCGCAAGTCGGGGAATCTTGGTTCGTCTACTTGTGGGGTTGCGCTGCATGTTGCGCTTGAGGCTGCTGCGAAAATGCCGGTTTCGAAGCGCAAGCCGATTTTCCTTGCGTCACTCGGCCCGGGGCTCTTGTACGGTGGAGGCTGGCTGATGCCCGGTGGGGTCGCTGAATTCGCGCGGTAATTCTTATGCAGATCGTTGAGTTTCGAAACGTCGACAGCAAAACGTGAATTATTCGGTGCGCTGAAGTTCTAGGGGTGGGCGAGTGGCGAGTTTTTCGGCTACCGAACGCATTTCGTCATGGATGAGGCCATTGGTCGCCAGGATGACCGGCCCACCCACGCGATAGGGTTGGCCGGAAAAGTCGGTGACTTTGCCGCCGGCTTCTTCGACCAGCAAAACACCCGCCGCGGTATCCCAAGGCTTCAATCCAAATTCCCAAAAACCTTCGAAGCGGCCGACAGCGACGCTGGCTAAATCAAGTGCGGCGGAACCGTCACGTCGAACACCATGCGAGCGCATGGTGAAATCGCCATAGTACCTGAGATTGGGGCTGGCGGTGCGCTCGTGAGTGGGGAACCCGGTACAAAGCAGGCTGGTGGAGAGTGAGGCGATTTTTGAGGCGCGAATTTTATTGCCGTTGAGGGTGGCGCCTTGGCCGCGAGCTGCAGCGAAGAGTTCTTCGGAGATGGGGTTGTAAACCACCGCTGCGAGGAGCGAGTCGTGTTGCGCGAGAGCCAGGGAGACGCAAAAGCACGGATAACCGTGAGCGAAATTGGTGGTGCCGTCAAGTGGGTCGACGTGCCAACGATAGCCGGAAGTGGCCGCGGATTCGTGGCCTCCGCCTTCTTCGGCGGCGATGGCGTGGTCGGGGAATGATTTTGTGATGCGCGCGACGATGGCGGTCTCGGAGCGCTTGTCGGCCTGGGTGACCAAGTCGACTTCATCGCCTTTGTAGGAAATTTTCGCGGGGCGCGCAAATTCTTCGCGCAGGATTTGGCCTGCTTCGCTGGCAATTTCGATGGCAGCTTGTAAATAATTTTCAGGCATCACGAATTGGAAACGAATGTCGGCGGCAATCCACCCTTACTTAGTCTATCAGGCACCTAACCTGGCACGCGCTATTGAGGTAACCACTACTTTGGACCGGTGAGGTAGGTTTTTCGGTGGCGCACCTTGTAATTGTCCAGCACTTTGACCTGGATGCTGCGGTAAGTGTTGACGGGTCCGGGCGGATTTGGGTAGTAGCCGAGACGGTATTGGGTGCGCAGCTCGCGATCGATGCGATCGAAAATAATGTTGAGATCCTGGGGGGTATCGGGGAAGAAGATCGCGCCGCCGGTAGTGTCGGTGATGGTTTCGATGGCGTGCTCGCCGGCAGTGTTGCGGCCGCTTTCGTTCTTCACCGGACGTACGATGATGGAATAAAGCAAAGTATTGGCGCGCACGGCGGCTTTGCGGGCGGCCTCGAAATCCCACTGGCTGGTAGTTTCGCCACCATCGGTAACCAAAATAATGACGCGGCGGCGGTCTTCCTTGCGATGTTCGAGTGCCTTAGAGCCGAGTACCAGAGCGTCGTAGATCGAAGTGCCGGAGCCATCGGGAATTTTTTGCACGGCGTTTTGCAGCGCTTTGATGTTTTCGGAGAAGCCGGGGGGAATCTGCCTGACGTTTTCATCAAAAGCAAAAACGGACAGGCGGTCTTCGGGACGCAACACCTGAGCGATGAAGTGTGCGGCGGCCTGCTGTTCGAAGGAAATTTCCTTGTGAGCGCTGAGGCTGGCGTCAATCATCAAGGCGATGTCCAGGGGCAGCTTGGTTTCTGATTCGAAGACTTCTATTTTTTGTTGCACACCTTCTTCAAATATTTGAAAGGCTTCGACGGGCAGGTCCGGAGCGGGGCGGTTGTTGTCATCGAGGACGCTGACGAGCACGTTAACGAGATTGACGTTGACGCGGATACGGCCTTGCTGCGGAGGCTCGTCGGTGGGATTGCTGTCGCGGTTGTCTTTGTTGACGGGCTCAGGCGGACTGGTGTTTTCGGGCGTGGAAGTGGAGGGGCTGGTGGTGCTAGGCGCGGTGGTTTTTGATTTAGGTTTTCGGGCCCAGGGAGGACGGTCGGAGCTGTCCTGGGACGCCGCGCTGGTGGCCACAAATAACGCGGCAGTGGTCAGGATTGCAAGTTGTCTTACGTTAAATCGGCGGGTCCACATCCGGTGATTAAGATGCAGGTTTCACCGCGGATGTCGCCGATGGGACTGGCGGCAATTCTCCATCAGCCCATACATAACCGTCTTCAAAGTATTCCTTTTTCCAGATTGGCACCGTGCGTTTGAGGGTGTCGATGGCGTAGCGGCAGGCGTCGAAGGCGACGGCGCGGTGCGCGGCGCTTACCGCGATGTACACGCTGGTTTCGCCAATTTCGAGGCGGCCGAGGCGGTGGACCAGGGCGACGCGATGGATGGGAAAGTGATTGTGGAGGTACGCGGCGATCTCCTGAACTTTGGCGAGAGCCATGGGCTCGTATGCTTCGTACTCGAGGTAAAGGGTGCGGCGGTTTTTGAAATGGTCGCGGACGAATCCGTCAAAGATGACGATGGCGCCGTCTCCATTGCCACGAACAGAAGCTGCCAGAGCGACTGGGTCGATGGGTTCGTGAACCAGCGAAGTGATATCGGTGGAGGGGGTGGCCATGGGTATACTTCAGCCGCCACTTACGGGCGGCAGGAAGGCAACTTCGTCGCCAGCGTGAAGGATGGTGTTCCACGGTGCGAACTCCCGATTGCAGGAGGCGACTAGGGAAGAGCGGTATTGTTTCAATTCAGGGTAATGGCTGGCGTATTGGGCAAAAAGCGATTCGATATCGGACTCGACCGCAAGGTCTATGGATTCCTGGGTACGCCCGAGGATTTCTTTCAGGCGGCCGAAAAACAGGACCTTGACGCGGATCGATTGGGAAACGGGAGGCACGAGACGATTGTAACCTGCGTGGAGAGATGGGACTAGTGGACAAGGCGGTTGGCGTAGCGTCTTGTTAGTGTGTAGTCGCCGAGTAAGGGCTGATGTACAAAGCAGAGTAATTTCATTGAGGACACGATGAACATCTTGGTGACCGGGGCGACGGGGCTGGTAGGAACGGCGCTGGTAAAGAAGGTTACGGCCGAAGGACACACGGTTTACCGGTTGACGCGGGCGGAAAGCCCCAAGTCCAATGCAAAAGAGCCGGGGGTTTTCGAGCTGCCATGGAATCCGAGTAGCGGCGGGATTGGCGGTTCTGGTGGTTCGAGCTCGCTTCAAGTTCCCGCTAATGTGGATGCGGTCATCAATTTGGCGGGCGCGCCTGTTGTGGGTGGCCGGTGGACGAACGAGCGCAAAGGGCTACTGCGATCGAGTCGCGTCGACACGACGCGTGGACTGGTGAGCGCGATCGCAAAAATGGAGAAGAGGCCGCGAGTGTTGATTTCGGCTTCCGCCATTGGTTATTACGGCAACCGTGGCGAGGAATTGGTGACGGAGAACAGCGCGCCGGGAACGGATTTTCTGGCGGAGCTCGCGAAGGAATGGGAAAACGAAGCGGTTAAGGCCGAGGAATTGGGAATGCGGGTTGTGCTGTTGCGGTTTGGAATTATTCTAGCCAAACAGGGTGGCGCGCTGCCGAAGATGATGATGCCGTTCAGATTTGGATTGGGCGGGAAGCTGGGATCGGGACGGCAGTGGACGTCATGGATAGCGCTGCAAGACGTCGTGGCGATCGTCCAAGAAGCGCTTCGAAATGACAGTTGGAAGGGGCCGATAAATCTAGTGGCGCCACATGCGGCGCGCAATTCTGATCTCACAAAATCGCTAGCGAAGGTACTGCATCGCCCTGCGATATTTACGGCGCCGGCTTTCGTCCTGAAACTGGCTATGGGCGAAATGGCGGAGACATTGTTGGGAGGGGTGCGCGTCGCTCCGCAAGTATTGGAGCAGCACGGTTATCGATTCATTCATGCGAATCTGGATGAGGCGTTAAAGGCGATTCTTGGATGATTCGAGGATGCCGGAGAATTTCAAGCAGATGATTTCAAATTGGAACGATTTCCGCGCGACTGATGCCGAAACGGAACGACTCTCAGGAGCAAACGAAACTAGAAGCACAAGCGAAGTTTCTGCGCGCCGCCACGTAAGCCCCTGATTGTAAAACTCTAATTTCTCTGATTTCTTCTTTCGCTGAAAAACGTTGCGAGTATTCTTGCTGGCCCTTCGACTGCATTGCCTAGGGCATGCGGCCCTTCCCGCAAAGCGGTTTGAAATGTTCTTTGGCTCAACGGCTTAACTCTCTATTCGCTGCTGGCCGGAGTAGGGGTATGCCAGAGCGGATGCGCGAACGTCGCTTCCGTACCGTCGACGCCGCCAGGACTGCAGGCGATCAGCGTGACGGTGACGCCGTCAAGCGGTTCAGTGATGCTTGGCAATCAATTCCTGTTTACGGCAGTAGTGAAAAACAGCTCGGATGCCACGGTCACTTGGAGCGTGAATGGGGTCGCGGGCGGCGCACCTCAAACGGGAACGATCAGCGCTGGTGGTGTTTATACGGCACCGGGAGACCTGCCGATCCCTGCGAACCTCACGGTGAGGGCGATCAGCCACGCGGATGTCAGCAAATCAGGAACTGCAATTGTTTCGGTGCAGAGCGACGTTGTTATCGGGTTGCCCGGCGGTGGCGGCACGAACGCGGTGCCCGTTGAACTTGGCGCTACGCACGCGTTTACGGCGGTGGTGAGCAGCGGCGCGCATCCAGACAAATTCGTGGTGTGGAGCGTGTCCGGCGCGGCGTGCCCGTTGTTGTGCGGATCGGTGGACGCCGGCGGTAATTACACGGCGCCACAAATTTTGCCTGCGTCGCCGAACGTGACGCTCACGGCGCGTAGCTTGGCGGATAGCTCCCGGCAAGTGTCCGCAGCGATTACCATCACCAGTAATTTTCTGCTGCAACTTGCGGTGCCTTCCAGTGTGGCGGCCTCTTCTACAGCGACGTTTATCGCGACACTCAAGCCGGTGCCAGGATCAAATCCAAGCACGGTTCTTTCCTGGAGCTTGTCTGGCAGCGGATGCAACGGAATCTTGTGCGGAACGCTAAGCGTGGTAACTGAGCAATCCGCGGGGGGAAATGCCACCGCGGCATCGGCAAGTTATACGGCGCCCATATCATCGCCGGCGCCGAATGCCATCGTGGTTACCGTCACACCTCTCGCTGATCCATCTAAAGCAGTGCAGCAGCAGTTTTCGATTCAGGGCGCGCTGGGGGGCGGCATCAGCGTAACGGTGTTTCCCGCAACGGCGACGCGGGCGATCAATCACCACCTTACGTTGACCGCGCAAGTGAGTGGCACAACGAATACAAATGTTAGCTGGAGTGTGAATGGAGTGGCGGGGGGAAGCGCCGCGCTTGGACGGATTTGCGTTGTGGCGTCGAGTCCATGTCAAGCATGGGCCACCCTTTGGGGTGGTTGCGCGAACCAGAAACTCTGTTAGAGACGGTCGGTGGCGTGTGGAGTACTTAGATGGGTAAGATCTGACCCACAATGTGGTTCGGCAGTTAAAGCCGTTTCTTCTTTGGAGCGTTCCTGCCCGATGTCAAGCATGGCTCCGGTGTTAGCGATTACGTAGATGGTGGCGGTGTTGTCCTTGAAAAAGGACAGCGGCCCGACCCCGCTGGAGAGATTGTGTGGTTTCGCAGACCGGGCCGAGCCATGTTGAATTCAACGTGGAGAGCTTAGCGTGAAACATAGTCATCAGGACAAATCTCAGAAAGTATCCCCCCACAAAGAACAAAACAGTTGGCAGCAGATGAA
>JAUTXJ010000030.1 GCA_030838075.1 Acidobacteriaceae bacterium | reverse complement strand
ATAGTGTTAGCTACCACCAGCCCACCGGCCGCCGCTTTTGCGAGCGATTCGGCTTGCGCCTTGTCACTCTCCGAGGCTGCCGTTCCAGACAGCGTAACCACGCCTTTATCGCGATCCTCACTGACGCTTACATCTTTGTAACCGGACTGATCCAGAGATTTCCGGACACTGTCCGTGACATCCGGCGACTTAGTCGGGGTGTTCGAGCAACCCAACAAACCCCCAGCTAACAACACAGGAACGAGGGTCAACCTTGATCTAAGCGATTTCATATCTCTCCTTGAAATATTTCCTAGGCATTCAGCCGGAGGGCAATAACGCTTATCCGGGAGGTCCGACTGTGCGCGGTACTGTGCCTTGCTCTGGTCTCGGCCTCAATCGGGGAATACACTTAGAAGGGCGGGAGACTAAGGGTAAGAAAAAATCAACAGCAAAACGGGAAAAAATCAAACCGCAGCCGGGGATAGCTTCCAAACAGGTCAAACTGCAAAGGCCCTGCAGGGCTACCGTGTGCAGTCACTCCCGCGAGGGACGCCGGCTGCGGTTTATGTCAACGCGGAGAATATTTGATTTGCGCGGTTCAGAAAATCCAGCAAAGACCCTAGAACTGGGTATTTCTTTCAAAAGCCTTCTGAAACCTTCACGAATTGTGCCAAACAAAGTGCCCACCTACCGCGATGTACCGATTGTTCACTTTCGCTCCGTAAGCGATGCTGCTTGCAGTGACTAAGGAGCAATCGATGCCGCATTTGAACGCTGCAGAACCGAACTGGCCTGGCCCCGAAGAACCGGTGCCGCAACCTCCACAACCGGAACTGCCTCCCAAAAAACCTTCCGAGCCGGAATTACCATCGCCCGATCCAGGACGCGCTCCTTTTCCCGGACCAGGGCCAACGGACCCGGGCGTGCCACCACCTGTGAATTACTAAAGTGAATGCTTCGGCAGCTGGGACTTAGTACAACAGAGCAGCACGGGAAAATACATAGGCTTTATAGCTTCGGAGGGTCAATCCCCAATGCCGTGGCCAGCGCGATTTGATGATCCTGTTCCTCGATAAGAATTTCGCGAATCAACTCCGCGGTGGCAAACTCGCCCAGCTGTTCGCACTGGCGAATCCGAACCCGATAGTTCTTTATTGTTTCGTTTTCGTTGTTTAGATCCGCGCGCAACATCTCTTTGTTATCTTCCGTGGACTTCACCGGCTCCGGTTGCACCGTGGGAGTGCCGCCAAGATAATCTATTTGCTTGGCAATAGTAATTGCATGTTGCAATTCCTCGCCGGCGTGTTTTTCGAGTTCAGCCGCGATATTCATGTATTCAGCGCCTTTCAGCACCTGGGAATACACCACGTAGGCAATAATCGCTTGAAATTCGCGCGCTAAATCTCCGTTCAAACTCTTGATAAGATCTTCGCGTGTTCCGCTGTCGGCTGGAACGGCTTTTTGGTCATTAGGGGACATTTGAACGCTCCTGATTTTTAATGAAATGATTTTACGGCTCTATTTTGTATGCGGAGAGAAGAAAAGTCCACGCACCTAGCGCCGTCTTGCATGCGGACGTATTAATTGTTGTAGAAGATGGATTCTTTCGCCGCGCGCGCATCAATCGCGGGACTTACGTAAGTGCCTTCTCCGATCACCACATTCAGCGCCCGCACCAGCTCGTTTTCCGCGTCCGACTTCAAAACGTAACCTCTGGCTCCCGCCCGGAACGCACTGCGCACAAATTCCGAGGAGGAATGCAACGTGAGCAACAATACTTTAGTTTCCGGGAGCACGTCATGGATAATGCGCGTGGCCTCAAGGCCGTTCATGCCAGGCATGGACACGTCCATGATGACTACCTCAGGCGCAAGCTCGCCAGCCAGCCGAATCGCATCTTGCCCGTTATCCGCTTCACCACACAGATCCCACTCGGGATACGTACTCAAAATTCCCTGGACACCGCGACGTATCACCGCATGGTCATCGACAATTAAAACGCGTGGCATAATTCCCCTTACACTTAAAACAAGCCGAGCTAAGCCTCGATAATCTGGTTCCTAACCGCGTAACGCACTAATTCGCTCACCGAATGCAATTCCAGCTTCCTCATGATATTGGCGCGATGTGTTTCCGCCGTTTTTACGCTGATTCCCAGCGACACGGCCACTTCTTTGCTGCTTTTCCCTTCCGCAAGCAATTGCACGATCTCCCGCTCGCGCGAAGTCAGCCGATTGCGAATCACGGCGTCGGGATCCGGCGACGCAGCGTGAGGGCGAACAAATCCATCGAGCAACATATCGGCCGCTCGTGCAGTGAAAAAGGGCCGATGATTCCCGAGCGCCTCCACAGCGGCGACCAAATCACGGTCGGCGTCGGATTTCATGATGTACGCGCGAACGCCAGCTTCGACGATTTCGCGAACCAGTTGGTCGGAAAAATGAAGCGTGAGAATCAGGATTTCCGTCTTGGGAAGACTCTTGCGAATCTTTCGGGCAGCCTCCAGTCCATTTAAATCGGGCATGCTGATGTCCATAACCACCACATCAGGTCTCAACTGCTCAGCCAGCGTCACCGCCTCACGTCCTGTTTTCGCCTCGGCGCAAACTTCCCAACCAGCGCGTGAAGCCAGCAGTTCTTTGAGACCACGCCTGATAATGTCGTGATCGTCCGCTACCAAAATGCGCAATGTTTTGTCTCCTGTTCGCAAAGAAATCAGACCGACAATATTTACGGGAGGCGCTTTGCTAAGCGCTCAAACGCTGATGCCACGCGACTTGCTCAATAGAATAGTTGTCTGCATGCCATTGAAAAGAAATACCGTCTAAGCTGTATTCGGATCGCCTTTGTCCCGCACGAAAGCGGCGACCTGCTCTCCCGGATGGGTCGGTGAGCATTTACGCCGCCCTAAATACACACTTACATGGATTGTGTTGCCTCCGTTAAAACGGTCCAATGCCGCACGGAGGGCACATGATTATTCTTTTGGTTGTGCTTGTGGTTCTCGCGCTCGGATCAGCTCCCGCATGGCCATACAGCCGCGGGTGGGGTTATTACCCCAGCGGCGGCTTGGGGCTTGTGGTGGTCATCCTGGTGATCTTGCTGCTACTCGGCAGAATCTAGAGCGACCGTAAGATTATTTAGGCATCGGCGCAGATGTCATAGTGTTCCTCGCCGGATTCAAACTAGTTTCTACAACAGGAGAATCCGGCGTGGTTACACCCTCAAAATCCACCGTAATCAGAACAACCGAAAAAAAGATCGAAACGCAGGCGCGCAGAACAAGCGTCCCCGCTCCGGACCCAGATTCCTTTGCCGAAAATTTAGCCTTAGTGGGACCCGGCCTCGTCACCGGTGCCTCTGATGATGATCCCAGCGGTATCGCCACCTATTCGCAGGCGGGCGCACAGTATGGCTTTGCAACGCTGTGGTTGACGCTGTTTTCTTATCCGCTCATGTGCGCGATACAAGAGATCAGCGCGCGCATCGGTCGCGTGACGGGACTCGGAATAGCCGCCAATATCCGCAAAATGTACCCCCGGCCGGTTGTTTACGCGATCGTGGCCATGCTCCTGGTGTCGAGTATTTTTAATCTGGGCGCCGATCTGGGCGCTATGGGCGAATCCGCTCATATGCTATTTGGAGGGTCCGCGTGGATGTACTTACTGGTGATGGGAATAATTTCCATTCTCCTGCAAATCTTCGTGCCTTATACGCGTTACGTGAAATATCTGAAATTTCTGGTTTTGTCGCTGATGGCCTACGTGGTGACGGCCTTTCTGGTGCCTATCGACTGGCCGGCGGCACTGAGAGCCACCATAGTGCCGCCCATAAAAATGTTTCACGGCGATTACCTGACCATGGTTGTCGCCGTGTTAGGCACCACCATCAGCCCATATCTTTTTTTCTGGCAGGCGTCGCAGGAAGCCGAGGAAGTAAGGGTTCGACCCGAAGAGCACGCTCTTAAACACGCCCCCGCGCAGGCGCCGAAACAATTGCGCAGAATTAGAATCGACACCTACGCTGGCATGGCGGTCTCTAACGCCGTAGCATTTTTCATTATGTTGACCGCTGCGGCTACCCTACACGCCCACGGCGATTCCGCCATTGAAACGGCCACGCAAGCAGCCAGCGCGCTGGAACCTTTGGCGGGCCGCTTTGCCTATGCTCTTTTTGCCGCCGGAATTATTGTGACCGGGTTGCTCGCCGTGCCAGTGCTAGCTGGAGCCGCAGCTTATGCCGTCGGCGAAGCCATGCGTTGGCGGGTTGGATTGGAAATTAAGCCGACACGCGCCACAAAATTTTATTTTACGTTGGGGGCGGCAACGCTGGTGGGGTTGGCGTTAAATTTCGTGCACTTTGACCCGATCAGATCCCTTTACATTGCGGCAGTGATCAACGGGTTGTTGGCCGCGCCGGTGATGGTCTTGATGATGCTGATGACCAGAAACTCGAAAATCATGGGGAATTTCACACTGCCACTTTATTTACAAGTCGGTGGATGGATCGGCACGATCGCAATGTTTGCCGCATCAGCAGCTTTCTTAATTTCTGCCCTAAGCCCTAAATAGAAACCGCCGTCGGCCGATGGGGCGCGACGGCGGTTTTTTCTAATTCCCGTTTAAAACGTTCTACGATGCTTTTACCGTCAGCTCGTTCTGTACCTTGTCGTTTCCACCGGCGGCCTCCGAGGCCTTCGCTCCGATGGCGTTCTTTTCGTCCTCCGTGTGTACTGGACCCTTTAGAGTGACCATACCGTCTCGCACGATGACCTTAATGTTGTGAGCATAGGTCGAGAGTGAAGTATCGCTGGCGATGGACTTGCGAATCTTTTTTGCTAATTCGCGATCGGCAGGATTATTTGCCTGCTGATCCGCGGTGGTTCCACCTTTTCCGTTGTCTCCCTTGTTGTTGCGAGTATTGTCAGGTTGAGTTTGTTGATCAGACTGGCGCGCGAGCGTAGAGATCCCTGTCGCTGAAAATCCAGCTATCCCCAAACCCAGAGTGGCGATTTGCAACGTCTTGTATTTCATTGTCATGGTTTTGCCCTCAGTCAAAGAGTTAAGTAAAAGCAATAATTGGCCGTGAAAAAAGGTACTTCTGCGCGCTTCTAATCGCCATACACGGTCGTGTGTAGTCTCCCGGCGAGTGCAACGTAGGCGGTAGCAGGGTCGGGTAAAGCCCCATTTTATCTGCAGCGAATCCCGTATTGGTTTGACTCCATGGCTGCACCACTATGAATGCGCCTAAGAGCAATTAAAAAAGCGCTTCTTTTTTGCGTCGGTAGAAAATTATTTAAGGAGAATACAAAAAATGGCTAAAAACAAATCAGTATTCGGAATTTATTCAAGCCGTAGCGGTGTCGAGAATGCAGTCACCGCGTTGAAAGATGCGGGCTTTCAACACTCTGATGTTTCGGTGTTATTGCCGGAGAATCTGGGCAATCGAGAAGTCGCAACGGAGAAGAACACCAAGGCACCCGAAGGCGCCGCAACAGGCGCAGGCTCCGGTGCAGTAATCGGCGGCACGCTTGGATGGTTGGTTGGTATTGGCGCTCTGGCCATTCCTGGCCTGGGTCCCTTCATCGCAGCCGGACCAATTATGGCGGCGTTAGCTGGCGTCGGAGTTGGTGGCGCTGTTGGCGGAGTTACGGGCGCTCTCGTAGGTATGGGCATCCCGGAATACGAAGCGAAGCGCTATGAAGGCCGGCTGCAAAAGGGTGGAATTCTCGTATCCGTGCACTGCGATACGTCCGACGAAGTGAAACGCGGCAAGGACATTCTTCAGCGCACTGGCGCGGAAGATATTTCCACCGCGGGTGAAGCCTCGGCCGATGTTAAGGACAAAACAGATGCCCGGGACGTTCCCTCGACCCGCAAGGCCGGGACCGGATATTAATTCGGCAACCGTTTCGCTGCGGTTGTTGGTTACCCAGAGCTCCAAAGGAGGCCGTATGTTCCTGGTGCTGTTTATCATTTTGCTGCTTCTGTGGCTCGGCGGTTTTCTCGTATTTCACGTTTCTAGTGCGCTGATCCACTTGCTGCTGTTGTTTGCGGTGATTTCGATCATCGTTCATTTCTTTCAACGCAGAACAGTAGCGTAAAAGACGCGGCAGAAAACCTCAAACTAGATGGCGGCTTCCACGAGAAATGGAAGCCGCCTTTTTTTGCTCGCGTATATCTCTCGGCAGATCGCGTTTAGTCACCAGCCTGTGCCGAACATAATCACTTGGATAGACAGCGGGTGTTGCTGAGTGTAAGATTTTTTTGTTTCTTGGATGCCAGAATTCTTGCGCGGCGAATCCAAACCATTCCCGATTTTCTTTTTGGCGTGCGCCATAAGCGCCATTATTCTCGCCTGCCCGAGCCGCATTTATCCCATCCCCGCGCGCCAATCTGTCATCGACATTCATGGCTCAGCGGACGAAGTGCTCGCGCAAGGCCGCGCAAGTAAAGCGCGCTTTGCCCAACGACCCCCAATAGGCTTATTTTGCAGCCGTGATCAGCGCGGTCGATCAATCCGCTGCGCTTGTTTTTCCGCGTTTAGCGCCAACTCCATCGCGTAAAAGCAATGCTCCTGATTCATGGCCGTGTCGGTGCGATCCAGCACATCGTTAATAAGTCGTTCGCCATACGGCAGATGCACGTCCTGGCAGTCGATATAACGGGTACCTTTCTGATCCACCTGGAAAAGAAAGCTCCCAAGATTTCTTCCCGCGATGTCCACATTCTTGCGAATTTCAAAGTAACCGTCGGTCCCCAGCACGATGAGCCGCCCGTCGCCCCAGGTGGCCAGGCCATCAGGCGTAAACCAGTCTACGCGGATGTAACCTGTTCCGTGATCGCCTCGCAGCATCACATCGCCGAAATCTTCCACGCCCGGATACTGCGGGTGGTTCAGGTTGCCGATCTGCGAAGCCACAATTTCAGCCTTCGTGGAATTGGTGAAATAAAGGAATTGGTCGAATTGGTGGGACCCGATATCGCAGAGGATTCCGCCGTAGCGCTCGCGCTCAAAAAACCACGGCGGCCGCTGCGTCGGATTCATGCGATGCGGTCCGGTGCCGATGGTTTGCAGCACGCGGCCGATTGCTCCGGCGCTAACTAATTCTCCGGCTCGAACGGTCGCGCGGTTCTCAAATCTCTCGCTGTACATGATGGAATAAATCCGCCCCGTCGACTTTTCTGTGGCCCTCACTTCAGCAAGTTGTTCGAGCGAAGTCATGCCCGGCTTGTCCACCATGAAGTCTTTTCCGTGGCGCATCACCTCGATTCCCAGCGGAGCGCGGTCCGCAGGAATCGAAGCGCTCAGGATCAACTTAATGGAGGGGTCGTCCAGTATTTCCTTTTCACTGCCGGCCAGTTTTACATTCGGATAATGCTTGCTGAAGGCCGCAGCCAATTCCGGTTCCTTTGCGTAAAAAGAAACCAGTTCCCCGCCCCCACGGCGTGCGGCCTCCACCTGAACATAAATGTGATCGTGATTGACGCCGATAACCGAAAATTTTAGCGATCGCTTCGCGGGTGAATTCGACGTGCTCTGACCACTCGAAGGCCGCATGAAACGTGGAGGAAGGCCAGCGCCCACCATCATTCCTGCGGCAGCATTAACGGAAGTCTTGATAAATTCTCGCCGGTCGACTGAGTTTTTCTTCATTTGGTTACCCCAAAAAAATTATGCCGTAAACTCCACCTTCTTAAGTCCAGGCGCCAGTATGCGAATGATAGCTATGGCGATCAAATAGGCTGTCGCAGCCATCCCAAAAAGCACGACATAGCTTTGCGTCAGTTGCAGAACCTTTCCAACCATCACCGAAAAAAGCACCGCGCCAACCGAGCCCACCATCCCGCCGATGCCTACAACTGCGCCCACCGCACTCGGCGGAAACATGTCCGATGGAATGGTGAAAAGATTTGCCGACCATCCTTGATGCGCCGCCACCGCGAGGCTAAGCAACGCCACCGCGGCCCATTCCGATCTCAAGTGGCCGGCTCGAAAAATCGGCAGCACCAGGCACGCACAGATAAACATGGCGGTCAGTCGCGCCCTCGCGGGGTTGGCCGAAAAACGGAATAATGCCGGAAGCCATCCGCCCGCAATGCTGCCAATCACCGAAACGTTATAGACGATGATCAGCGGCAATCCAAGATGCGACAAATCCAGGTTGAAGCGCGAATGAAAAAACGAAGGCAGCCAAAAAAGATAAAACCACCAGATTGGATCGGTGAGAAATTTTGCAATCGCGAAAGCCCAGGTTTGTCGATAACCGAGAAGTTTAAACCAGGGGATTTGCGTGCCGATCTGCTCCCCCGCGCTACCCCGTATGTGTTGCATCTCTGCGTCCGTCAATGCAGGATGTTCAGCGGGATTGCGATACTTCTTGAACCACCACACGATCCATGGGATTCCAAGAAGTCCCGTGGCCACAAATGCGGCCCGCCAACCGTATCGTATGGTGATCCACGGAACGGTGGCCGGAGCTAAAATCGCGCCAACATTTGTACCCGCATTCAATATTCCTGTCGCCAGAGAACGTTCACGCTGCGGGAACCAGTTCGCGACGGTTTTGATAGCCGCCGGGAAATTACCTGCTTCGCCCAAGCCAAGAAAAAAACGCGCCACGCCGAATCCCAGAGCGGAGCGGGCCAGTGCATGAGCGATGGTCGCCAAACTCCACACCCCCATAAACAATGGATAGCCAACGCGCGATCCCATGCGATCCACCAAGCGCCCCGCGCCAATCAGTCCGATGGCATAAGCCAACTGAAACGCGGCGATGATGTAGCCGTAATTCACTTCCGTGAGGCCGATGCTCTGCTGTAGCGTCGGCTTAAGCAGGCCGATAACCTGCCGGTCCATATAATTAATAGAGGTGGCGACGAAGAGCATTGCGCAGATCGTCCAACGAACCCGGCCCAAGCGCGGCGTTACCGTCAAATTTTCTTCATGGTTCTGGCTCTCGCCTGTAGAAGTTTGACTCATGCTGTTGGCAATATTTCGGAGGCCGCAACTGCGCAAAAAGTGTATAACGGCAACGCCTTGCGTCTCTTAAATATCACGCTAGAATCTCAATCGTCATGGGGATTTAACGATGCCCTGCACCAGTGTGAAAAACGATGAATTCGGCTTCGCTTAGCCTGCAAAGTAAAATAGCAGTTGTTATCGGCGGCACCTCCGGCATCGGACGCGCAATATCGCTGGGTCTTGCCGATGCGGGCGCTGCGGTAATCGCCTCTGGCAGAAACAAAGACAAGGTCGACAGCGTAGCCGCCGAATTCGAAGCTAAAAACTGCAGCACGATGCGCGTGACCTGCGACATTGCTAGTCGCGCCTCACTGGAAGACTTGCTTCAGCAGGTGCTCCAGCATTTCGGCACAGTTGATGTCCTCGTGAACTGCGCCGCAAAGATTCGCCGCGCCCCGACGCTGACATTTCCAGAAGATGAATGGAACGATATTCTAGATACCAACCTCACCGGCACCTTGCGATCGTGTCAGGTTTTTGGCAAGCACATGTTGGAGAAACAATACGGTCGCATCATAAATATCGCCTCGCTCAATAGTTTTGTTTCGCTATCGGAGGTTGCCGCTTACGCTGCGAGTAAAGCCGCGGTCGTTTCCCTGACGCGCTCTTTGGCGGTCGAATGGTCGAAACATGGCGTACTGGTGAATGCTATTGCTCCTGGGGTATTCCACACAGAGTTGAACGCCGAATTGTTGGACGGCACAGAGCGCGGCCACGAGTTATTGATGCGCACGCCCATGAGACGTTTCGGTCGAGTCGATGAAGTTGCCGGCGCTGCGGTGTTTCTAGCTTCCGATGCGGCTTCATTCATAACCGGGCAGACGCTGGTGATCGACGGCGGATTCCTGGCAAGTGGAGTCAACCAGTAGAGCTCAGCATTTTTTTGTATCAATACACTAAGTTTTAAATTTTAGCTGTGAGAGGTGATCGGTGCCGTGGTTTTGGCGCGAAGCGGACGAACTGTCGCGAGCGGAAGTGGACACGCTGGCACTGCGGCTGCTCGATGAGGCTCGCGTTCGAATCAGCAAAGAACTTCGTAGAGTGCTTCTGCTGCCGCCTGATCTTACGCGAGCGCACAGCGGTTCCGGCAAGATCACCGAAACACTTTATAATGCGCTCGCGCCGCAGTGTGATGTGCACGTCATTCCTACGCTCGGCCAACATGTCCCCCATACCGCCGAGCAAAATCGCTGGGTCTTCGGCAGCATCCCCAACGAGCGCATTCATGTTCATGATTGGCTCGCGGGAGTCACCAGAGTCGGCATCATCCCCGGCGAGATGGTTTCAGAGGCCACTGGAGGCGTCGCTGATTGGGACATTCCCGTCGACCTGAATACGTCGCTGATGCGCGAAAAGTGGGACCTCATTATCAACATCGGTCACGTGGTGCCACACGAAGTTCTTGGCTTTGCCAATCACAACAAAAATTATTTCATCGGACTAGGCGGCAAAGAAACCATCTGCACTTCACACATGGCGGCAGCAATTTATGGCATCGAGAATAATCTTGGAAAGCTGATCACTCCGCTGCGCAGTTGTTTCAACTGGGCCGAGAAAGAATTTCTAAGCCACTTGCCGGATGTTTATTTTCAGGTAGTCATGAAGCGCAGTCCGGACAACCGGTTGGTCACCTGCGGCGTGTACGTGGGAGACGATCTCGAAACGTATTTGATGGCCGCGCGCGCCAGTAAAAAAGAAAATATCACCATCGTGGAAAAACCCATCTCCAAAGCCGTGGCAGTCATGCAAGCGGACGAATTTCACAGCACCTGGGTTGCCAACAAGGCGGTCTACCGCACGCGCATGGCCTTAGCCGATGGCGCCGACCTGCTGATTATCGCGCCCGGACTACAACGATTTGGCGAGCAGGAATCTGTCGACCACCTCATTCGAAAATACGGATATCGCGGCACCCCTCATACGCTGAAGCAGTACAAGGAAAATTCGGATTTGCGGGAATTGGCACATGCCGCCGCGCACTTGATCCATGGATCGAGCGAAGGGCGATTCACGATCTCGTACGCGCCAGGTCATCTACCGAAAAATGAAATCGAAGGCGTTAACTATCGTTACGTGCCGCTCGATGCGGCCCTCGCCAAATATCCGCCGGCGAAAATGAAGGAAGGTTGGATCGTCATGCCCGATGGCGAAGAAGTATTCTTTATCAGCACGCCGTCTTCCGGATTGTGGGCCACGCAAAGTCGACTGGACGCGCGCCGCGAGTGAGCAACTTTTTTGCTAGACGCTAGCGACGTTAACGATTTTCTGTAACTTCCATGACTACACGTCTTCCTGTCCGGCAAGCCTCATAAATCGCTTGCACAAGCACTAAACTGCGGCGCCCTTCCTGCCCATCGCATCGCGGCTTCGTGTTGGTCCGAATAGCACGTAGAAAATCTTCCAAAATAGCCTGATGACCGCGCGCATCGCTGACTACCGGTGACGAAGCACTGGGATTCTTGTCGGCTTCCGAACTTTTCAATAAGTCCGCGGGTGGATTTCTCAGGTCAGCCGCCAGTAATCGATCCTGCTCGATGATCAGCGTGCCTTGCGAACCAGTAAGCTCAAGCCTGCGCGGATAGCCCGGAAATACCGAAGTGTCCGCCTGCAGCACTCCAAGTGCTCCGTTCGCAAATTCCAGCATCGCAACCAGCGTGTCCTCCACTTCAATGGCATGCAGCGCTGTTTTGCAGTTAGCTTGAACAGCTTTCACGTCGCCAAATATCCACAACATGAGATCAAGCGTGTGTACCGCTTGATTGATCAATGCGCCGCCGCCGTCCAGCCCCCAGGTTCCTCGCCATCGCGATTTGGCGAAGTATTCCGGCGGGCGGTACCACTTCACTCGCGCGTCCGCGAGAATCGGCTTACCCAACACGCCAGCATCCACAGCATTTTTCACCGACAAAATATCCGGCTTGCCCTGATCCTGAAAGAAAACCCCCAGCCGCACCCGAGCTTTACGTGTTTCAGCGATAAGCGCATCGGCTCGCTCAACCGTAATATCAATGGGCTTCTCAGTAAGCACGTGCAGGCCACGTCGCGCCGCCGCGATTCCGTGCTCGGCGTGGAGCCCAGACGGGCTGCCTATGGCCACGAGCTCCATCGGGCGATGAGCAAGAAACTCATCGAAATTGCTATAAGGTTTCCCGCCATATTCGCGGCACAAGCGGCCAACTTTCTCCGCGTTGGTGCCGAAGACGGCCGCGATTTCAACATCCGCAATCGCGCGGGCAGCACGCGCATGCGTCTCGCTGATATTTCCCCCGCCTATCAGGCCAATGTGAGTAGTCATTTGCGAAAACAAAAACGTAAGAGCAATACCATGAAGCCTTCTAGATTTACGAGGAACAATTTAAGAACGAATATACAAATGAAAGCCAGCGACATTTGAGCCAAAAGTAACCAAATAAAATCTAAGCGTTAAGCCGCAGTTCTTCCGCGTCCGCCGGATGTTCACTGACTCCCATGGCGAGCGCTATGACCAGCCGCATCAATGCTCAATTTGCCGTTCAGAATCACATGCAAAAAGGGCTCGAGGCAGATCTGGCCTTGCACGCACCGGGAAAAGTTCCGAGCAGCAACGCGGCATTGATGACGGGATTTTTTTTGGAATGGTCCAAAAATGCTCTAAAATCAGCCTAGCCGTTACAGTGCGCCCGTAGCTCAGCTGGATAGAGCGTCTGCCTTCTAAGAAGCGGACGAAATTCACAAGTGCTTTGCTGGGCGTCGCTTGCGGATTCTTTCTCCCGATATCTCTTCTTCAACGATACCGAATTTGTACCCAAAGACGATTGGCCTCCGCCCGGGATTTGAGACACGATATTTAGATCGGTCGCGAACGGGGTCATTTCTACGTGTGGCTGACTAGATAGCCAAGTGGAGATTCCACTTTCTGAAAGACCTGCTTTTCATTCCCTATCTGGATGGTTCGGCCCGCCGCTTTCCTGCGAAAAAGATATACTCACTTCACCGCGGTCCCGGCTCCGGGAAAATCCGCTGATGAACAACTGGCTTCACAAGTGGTTGGAGGGTCTAGGCACAGCCTATCCCGGCGCATCCAGCTCCTACTGGCGCACCATGCCGTTGGGGCGGATGAAGAAACTCCTGGCCGCCGCCTTTTTTACCGTATCCGTGCTTGGCTTCGTTCTCGATCTACTGTTGCTCAATCATCCCCACCTGGGTTGGGGCCTCGTTTGGCCCCTCTTAATGGGCGCGATGGCAGCAGGCACCTTGGCCGCTAGAATAAAAAGGACTCGTCTCTACCCTCCCATCCATTTGCTCTTGCTGGCTGTCACCTGCCTGGCCTTTGTTCTCCCTTATACCTCCGCGCGCCTACCCGTCCCGGAAGCCCTCAAGCAACGGGTCGCTTTTGATGCCATCGCCATCCTTCTCTGTACCGGGTTGAGTTATCGCCTGTTGCAGTCATTTCTCAGCTACGAGGGTCTGGCCAGTGTCCGCATGCAGACCGAACTCTCTCTTGCCCGCGGGATTCAGGCTACCCTGGTTCCAACCGTTTCTTTTCAGAATCCAATTTTTGAGGTATACGGCAAATCCATTCCCAGTGCAGAAATGGGCGGCGACTTGATCGATGTCATCCAGAGCGAGGGAAGCCTACTGGCCTATATCGCCGATATCTCCGGACATGGCCTAGCTGCGGGCCAGTTGATGGGAATGTTGAAGACTGCCATGCGGGTTGGTCTGCAATTCCGGCAAGATCCGGTGGCTTTGCTCGAGAGTGCGGATCGTGTGCTTCCTGCCGTCAAGGAACCTGATATGTACGCCACCTTGGCTCTGCTTCGCTTCGACGGTTCGGCGGAGGCGGAGTACGCGTTGGCCGGACACGTACCTATCCTGCACTATCGCGATCGTAGCCGGGACACGGTTCGGCTCTCGATGGAGCAGTTCCCTTTGGGACTGATCCCCGGCGGTTGCTATGCGAGCCAGCGCGTCACTTATTTATCACGCGATCTGTTCCTGATGCTGACGGACGGCATATCAGAAGTACCCAACGAGAGGGACGAAGAGTTTGGACTGGCCCGCCTGGAACAACTGCTGACGCAATACGCCGCACAACCCTTGCCGCACATTTGGGGGTTGATTATGGAGCAGGTACACCAGCACGGTTTGCAACAGGATGACCAGACCTTGCTTTTGGTCCGAGTTCGTCATTAGAAAACGGAAAGTCGGTTAGGACGTAGCCGCCCGGCGGCGGACGCTTCGCTTGACGAGCGGAGCAGTGATTGCCGAGCGGATTTGATATAAGTGTGGGTCACGTTGGGGAGGAGGTGCTCCCGTGACCCCACCGGCGCTCGAGATT
>JAUTXJ010000022.1 GCA_030838075.1 Acidobacteriaceae bacterium | reverse complement strand
GTTTGCAAGAAATTGTTACGTTTTCCTGAGTAAGCAATTTTTTTCGAAAGGGCGGCGATGAGTGACAAGCCGGTAAAAGCAGGAATTGTAGGCTTAGGGCGTTGGGCCAAGGTGCTCACTAAGGCCTCGAAGAAATCGAAGTTGCTCGAGATTATCGTGGGGTACAGCCGTTCGGAAGAAAAGCGAACAGCTTTTGAGCAGGAACTTGGGGTTCGAGCGGCCGCGAGTATGCAAGCGATACTCACGGATCCGGAGATTCAAGGAGTGATCCTCACGGTGCCCAACGAGCAGCACCTGCCGATGGCGCGCGAGGTGGCGAAGAGCGGGAAGCACGTGTACACCGAGAAGCCTATCGCCAGCACGCTTGAAGACGGATTGGAAATCGCGGCACTGCAACAGAAGTACGGCATAACTGTTACGGTGGGGCACAGTGCGCGGCTGATGGCTGGTATTCGGAAAATTGGCGAGGCCATTGCGGCCGGGGAATTGGGACGAGTGGCGTTTATTGAAGCAAACTTTTCGAACGAACGCGCGTTGGAGCTAACGCCCAAGACGTGGCGCTGGTACAAAGACAAAGCTCCCGGGGGGCCGTTGTCGCAATTGGCGATTCACCAATTCGACGTGATGCAATATCTGGGTGGGGAAGTTGTTGCGGCGAGTTCGATTGCTTCTAAATTGTCGCCGGTGGGCGCGGAAGTAGACGATCAATCCATGACCTTGCTGAAATTTGCCGATGGAAAAATCGGCTACGTGGGTTCGTGCTGGACTTCACCGGGAGTTTTTGCGGTGCGCGTTTTTGGGTCCAAAGGATTGATGCATTATGAGATTGATTTCGGCACCTGGGATACGCCGGATAAGTTGCACGAGAGCTCCACGCTTTACATTCAGCGGGGCAAAAGCGGATATGGCAGCCGTGAAGAGCTGAAGGTTCCGCCGAGCGATATGTTTCGCACCGAGCTAGAATTGTTTGCGGAAAGCTGCAAGACGGGCAAGCCCAATGAACTGACTGCCGAAAATGGAAATGCGGCGGTGGCGATCGTAAATGCTGCGCTGCGCTCCATTGAGCGCAAGGGACAAGAGGCGACGATTTCCGAAGCGATGGAATCGGCGCGCAATGCAAACGCGAATAAGGCGCAACATGTTGCCTAGCCGCTATTTCGTGGAATTGACGCAGCCGGAAATCGCCGATCAATTAAAAAAGAATCCGCTGGTGATTTTACCGGCCGGAAGCGTGGAGCAGCACGGGCCGCATCTTCCGACAGGCACAGATATTTTTGCGGCCAATGTGATCGCTCATGCGGTAGCCGAGCGTATGGATGGGTTGGTTTTGCCGGGCGGTCCGCTGGGTGTTACACCGCTGCATATGCCTTTCGAGGGCACTATCACCCTAACGGCGGAGACGTTCATGCGCATGGTCACGGAGACGGCCGCGTCAACGGCGCAGCATGGCGCGAAATACCTGCTGATACTGAATTGGCATGAGCTGAATATTCCGCCGCTGGGCGTGGCTGCTGAAACGCTGCATCGCGATTTTGGGATGACGGTGTTAACGGTGCAGGCTTGTTTCGTGGCGGAAGAATTGTTCGGGAAAGAATGCAATGGGCTGACGCACGGCGGCGAAATCGAAACGCTGGCGGTGATGGCGCACCGGCCTGAATTGGTGCATCTGGAGCGAATCGATAATTCATCGGACCACGCGCACGGAAAAAAGATGGATGGCCTGCGGCGCACTCGCAGTTACCAGCCGGTGCTTACGGATGTGCGTTCTATTGCGCCCACGGGGTGGTATGGCAGCCCGCAACACGCCACCATGGAAAAAAGTGCCCGCATGTTGCAAGTGGTGGCGGATTCGATCGCGAAAGAAGCCAAAGAAGTTTTCAGGCAGCTGGACATACTTCAAGGCGGCACTGCGGAATTGAAGAATTCGAAAAGGATTCAGTAATGGCGCGAGTTTTCACTCAGCGTGCGGCGAAGTTGCTGGGCCTGCCGGGCCGCACGGCGCTGGAGATTGTTTCCGGGGATGGCGGGGTTTCTGGAATCACTCTGCGCAAGGTAGAGATTCCGATTCCGTCCGCTGGCGATTCGCCGAGAAGCCGCCACGTGCACAACGATTTTGAAGAATGCATTTATGTGCTTGCCGGTGAGGGCATGACCGAAGCGGATAGCGGAAATTACGCGTTGAAGGCTGGCGATGCGATTGTGATTCCTTCCGGCGAAAAGCACGCGACGCGGAATACGGGAACCGAGCCGCTGGTCCTTTTGTGTTTTTTTCCGGTCGGCGATATTCGGCAGGGTACTGCTGAACCTGGCGTATCGTCGAAGGACGTCCGTAAGCGATGAGCGTGGATGTGCTTTGCCTGCGCCCGCGAATTGATTTTGAGCGCGCCAACGCGTTGCCAGTTGCCCCATTGACGGTTGCTTATCACGCGCCGAACGATGCCGAAGTGATTCCGCTGATGAAGCAAGCGCGGGCGCTGGTGATCCCCGCGGTTGGGCCGAAGCTCAACGCTGAAATTTTCGACAATACCAACGTGAAATTGGTGCAGGTAACTGGAGCAGGCCTGGACCGCGTGGATTTGCCGTTGCTGAAAAGCCGGGGCATCGCGGTGGCCAATGTTCCCGGCGGCAGCAACAGCGCGATCGTGGAGTATGTGATTAGCATCGCTTCTGTATTGCTGCGGCGATTTGCTTGGGCCGATGCGGAAATTCGTGCCGGCAATTATCAGACTGTTCGCGCGCGCATGGTGAGCGACAATCTTTCTGGTCTGGAAGGATTGTTGGTCGGCGTGATTGGTCTCGGCACGATTGGCTTGGCGGTGGCGCAAGCTTTCCATCGCGCGGGCTGCCGGATTTGTTACTACGATCCCGCGCCACGTGATGCCTCTGCGGCCCGCGCACTCGAGGCAGAATCTTTGTCGTTGGACGAGCTACTGAAGTCAGCGGACGTCGTGACGCTGCATGTTCCGCTGGTGCCGACGACGCGCGGGCTCATCAGTGCTCGCGAGCTTGAAAAAATGAAACCGGGAGCGATTTTAATTCAGGCTTCACGTGGCGGGATCGTAGATGAAGCGGCTTTGTCGCAAGCGCTGACTTCTGGACATTTAGGTGGCGCGGCCATCGACGTCTACGATACGGAACCTCCTTCAGCGGACAACGTGCTGCTTTCATTGTGTGGAGACGCGGCACGACGAATTTTATTTACACCCCACATCGCCGGCGTTACGCGGCAAGCCGCGGAGTATCTGTTTCGCACAGCCTGGCGCAACGTGGAGCAATTCATTTTCAAAAACGAATTGCCAGAGAATCGCGTGCAATGACGCGTGCGATGACGGATGACAAGTTGCGCACTAAACCGAGGAAAACAAAGTGAGCAACACGTCGTCGCTTCCACCGGACGCCCCACCGAGCAGAAAACCACGCGGGCCGTGGTATAGCACTCTCTACGTACAAGTCCTTATCGCCATCTGCATCGGAATATTGATCGGACGGTTTTTTCCTCACGCTGGCATCGCGCTGAAGCCGCTGGGCGACGTGTTTGTTGCGCTGATCCGCATGATGATCGCGCCGGTGATTTTTTGCGTGGTGGTCCAGGGCATCGCTTCGGTAGGAGACTTAAAAACAGTTGGGCGCGTGGGAGTCAAGGCGCTGGGGTACTTCGAGGTTGTGTCGACACTGGCGCTAATCACGGGAATTCTTGTCGCGATTATCGTGCATCCGGGAAGTGGATTAAATCTCGATCCGCGTTCGCTGGATCCCAAAACTATTGCGAACTATGTTGGGCGCGCCAAGGACACTGGCATTGTTCCGTTTTTAGTTGGGATCGTGCCCAGAACTTTTGTGGATGCTTTTGCGGGTGGGGACGTTTTGCAGGTTTTGCTGGTTTCTATTTTGACTGGCTTTTCAATTTCACGGCTCGGCGCGCTTGGAGAAAGAATCGCACGTGCGATAGGCGTGCTCACCAAAGTTGTTTTTGGAATTATTCGCATCATCGTGAAAGCGGCGCCACTGGGCGCTCTTGGTGGAATAGCGTTTACGGTCGGCAGCTACGGCTTCGGATCGCTGTCGAGTCTTGCGAAATTGATCGGTACGTTCTATCTGACCAGCATTGTTTTTGTGGTGGTGATTCTGGGGAGCATCGCGGCGCTGACGGGTTTTTCTATTTTTCGCTTTATTGCCTATATCAAGGATGAGCTTCTTATCGTGCTGGGGACCAGTTCGTCTGAAACGGTTTTGCCGGATATGATGCAGAAGCTTGAACGGCTTGGCGTGTCCCGATCGATCGTGGGATTGGTTTTTCCGACTGGGTACAGCTTTAATACCGACGGCACAAATATTTATTTGACGCTGGCGGTGATTTTTCTGGCGCAGGCGACCAATACTCACTTGGCACTTGGGCAGATTGTGGGGATTTTGTTGTTCGCGATGATCGCGTCGAAGGGCGCTTCCGGAGTTACCGGTACAGGATTTGTTACTTTGGCGGCGATTCTGACGGCGGTGCCATCGATTCCGATTCAGTCGTTAGCAATTTTGGTGGGCATCGACAAATTCATGAGCGAATGTCGAGCGCTGACCAATGTAATCGGCAATGGCGTTGCCACAATCGTGGTGAGCCGTTGGGAAGGCGAGCTGGACACCGTGAAACTGCGCGATACGATGGCGAATCCGGCCGAGAGCGGGGACGTGCCTACGCTATAGTCTCGATTTCAGCGCAATGATTGGGTTCGGGAAGCTACTGCGCGGTTTGAGCGTTTAGATTGCGCACCAGCCAGGGAATAATCACCTGCTTGAAAATCACGGGATCGGGCCAGACTTTCACCTGGCGTCCCAAATGCCCACCTTGGGGATTGATCCACGCCTCTTTGGGGACGTCGCCGCTGCTCAAAATCATGTACGCGTCGGAGATCGGCACTTGAGTATCCAACGCGCCGGCAATAATTAGCATTGGCGATGTGGGCTTGCCGATGAGACCCTGCTTCACCAGCGACATCTTTGGAAAAATTACTGATAGATCTTCAATCGAATTTGCGCCTTCGTAGATGGACATCAATGCGGGGACAAGGCCGAATAAATATTCGCGGTTGCCCAAAGTTTTATTCACGAGAAAATCTTTTTGAAAAGTGGCGTCGGCGAGCGGGGATTGCGCGATCACACCTTTCAGGCGGGCATGTTCAATGATCGCGAGTTTGGTGGCCCAATAGGCGCCGAAACTCTGGCCGTCCACTCCGATCCTGGTTTTGTCGACTTCCGGGCGAGTTTGTAAATAATCAATCACTCGGGAAAACATGCGTTCCGAAGTTTCACTGGCTTTGATGGGAGCTTGACCCGTGCCGGGCGAATCGATCCCAATGAATCCAATTCCAAATGGCAGAATCGCGCCAAAATTCTCGGAGAGATCTTCTTTGCGGCTATCCAGACCGCTGATGGCGATCACAACCGGGACCGGACCTTTCACATTTTTTGGTAAGCGGAGGTAGCCGATGATTTCCGAACCTTCGAAAGGAATGTGAACTACCTCGAGCGGATTCTCCTGCAACCTGGCGTGAGCTAAAAAAGCTTCCAGCGCTTTGGCGTAGGCGCGTTTTTTGCCGGCAGAAACGGGCACCGGCCAACGCCCGAAAGAATAAAGTCGCCAGGCGCGCACGTAGAGGGCACTGGCCTTCGCTGGATCGGAGGCTTCCGCAGCTTTAGCCTGCGCCAGATAACGATCGGCAACGGCGCTGAATCCCGCAGCCCACTCGTCGTTATCGGTGCTGTTGATTTTCGAAAAAGCTTCGCGCACGTCGGCGGGATCGAGACCAATCAACGGGTACATGCCGTTTTCGGCGCGCTTTATGGCTTCTGCTTTGATTTCGTCGAGAGTGCGCTCTTTTTGTTGCGCTCGAATTGCGGCACTGCTGAACGCGAGGCAAAACACCAAGCCCAGAAACGCGATTCGCCGTCCGGACGTCTTTACAGCGCTCATATTGTTTCGCACCTTAATCGATCGATTTTTGATATTCAGCTGGCCCGACATTTGTGCCGCAACTATTTTCTCGGCTCTATTTTCCGCCGGACGCTTTCTTCAATGCGGCGTTGTAAAACGACGGGTCGTAATATTTCTCCACGACAGGAGGGTGACCGCCCCACTGGCCTTCAATTTCGGCGCGCAATTGCAAAACATTCTTGAAACCTTCGATGTCGAGCGCCGCATCCTTCTCGAATCCTCCAGGGGCGTTCACGGTGGACTCATAAGTCGCTGCTGCAATCTCTGGTTTCATTTTAAATTCGCTGATCCATAGATCGATGACCTGCCGCTTGTTTGCGGGATCCATTAACCA
>JAUTXJ010000435.1 GCA_030838075.1 Acidobacteriaceae bacterium | reverse complement strand
GCAACGGCCGCGTGAAGGAATTGGTGGGCACCTACGACCCATTGAAGAAGCCCGCGGAGATTAAGCTGGATTCCGAGCGCATCAAGTATTGGTTGGGAGTGGGCGCGCAGCCCAGCGACACGGTGCGAAGTTTTCTGAAGCTGCAAAAAATAGCGTAGTTTATTTGGCGCGGACGGATGTTCGAAAACTTTTGATCGCCGCACGGCTTGTTCAAAGTTGTTCAGCTAGAAGACACACCGATACTTGGTAGCCCGCCACTCAGTCCCCCTAGTGACGGAAGTACCCAGGAGAGCACATGAAGGAACTGGTAGAGACCATCGCCAGGGCCCTCGTGGACCGTCCCGAAGAGGTGCAGGTGCGGACGGTCGGGGGAGCGCAGGTTACTGTGCTGGAGCTACGGGTGCACGCCGAGGACTTGGGCAAAGTGATCGGGCGGCAAGGGCGGACAGCCAAAGCGATACGCACGGTGCTGAGCGCTGCGGGGACGAAGATGCGGAAGCGGTTCACGCTGGAAATATTGGAAGATTGAGCGGCGAGAATCAGCGATGGCCCGGGTGGATTGTGGTGGCGCGAGTTTTGCGGCCGCGCGGGAATAAAGGCGAAGTCGCGGTAGAGCTGCTCACGGATTTCCCCGAGCGGCTGACACAGTTACAGGAGGTTTTTCTTGGGCGAGCGCAAGGCGAATCGTCCGCGGCAAAATTCGTCGGCGCGTTTGGCGCGCGCGAACCTACCTCTATAGGCGTAAAATCCTGCTGGCTTAGCCAGAATCATCGCGGGCAAGGTGTGTTTCATTTTGCGGGCGTTGCTTCGATCAACGAGGCGGAAAAATTTCGTGGGCTGGATGTGCTGCTGCCGTTTGAGCAGCGCGTGACCTTGCCTGCGGGGCAATACTTTGTGGCGGATTTGATTGGGTGCGCGGTATTTGAAGTAGCCTGTGGCGAACAGGCGGTGGCTTCTTCGCCGTGTTCGATGGCGACGGCCCCGCAATTATTGGGTACGGTGCGGGATGTGCAGTTCCCCGGAGAGGGCGAGAGCGTGCGTGGGACGCCGCTGCTGGAAGTGGAGACGGGACAGGGGGAACTGCTGGTTCCGTTGGCTGAGGATATTTGTAAGCGGATTGATGCCGCCGCGCGGCGTATTGAGGTGACGCTGCCGGAAGGTTTGCGCGAGTTGAATTCCGAGTAGCCGCGGGTGGCTTTGTTCACTACAAAAGAAAGAGGAAGAGAGATCCCTCCACTACGCGGGCCGACTGCTTCGCAGGGGCGAAGCAAAGCGTCGGCCCGCTCCGGTCGGGATGACAGTTTTCCCTGGCATGTGGATGGTTGCGGCGGTTGTTCAAGCAACGCTCTCGTTGAATGACAAGATGCGTTTTGACCTGGTCACTGTTTTTCCAGATTTTTTTGCGGGTCCGCTGGATCACGGGATTTTGCGGCGCGCGCGAGAGACGGGAATTGTTGAGGTGAACGTGCAGGACTTGCGCGTGTTCACCAAGGACCGGCATCGTACCGTGGATGACCGGCCATTTGGCGGCGGCGAGGGTATGGTGCTGAAGCCCGAGCCGCTGTTTGAGGCTGTGGAGCATTTGTTGGGGGCGCCAGTTGGCGACGCGACTGATAAGCGCGAGCTTCCTGTGGGAACTGCGATTGTGTTGCTGTCGGCTTCGGGGAAACGATTCGATCAGGAGACGGCGCGGCGCTTCACGGGGCTAGCGCGAATTATTTTGATTTGTGGGCGATATGAAGGCGTGGACGAACGCGTCGCGGAACATCTGGCGACAGATGAAATTTCCATTGGTGATTTTGTTCTAAGTGGCGGCGAGTTGCCGGCGATGTTGATTGTGGATGCGGTGACGAGGTTGTTGCCGGGCTCGCTGGGAAATGAAGCGTCATCGCAGAATGAATCGTTTAGTACGAGCATTGACGGTCAAGAAACTTCTGACGAGGAGACGTCTGGGCGGTCCCACGTTAAAACCCCCACGCTCAAAAACCCAGGGTGGGGCACCCTCCGCCCGTCAGGACCTGCCCTGCTGCTGGATTTTCCGCATTACACGCGGCCGGCGGAATATCGCGGATGGAAAGTGCCGGATGTACTCATCGGCGGAAATCACGCCGAGGTTGCAGCGTGGCGACGCGCAGCCGCATTAGAAAAGACTAAGAAAAACCGGGCCGATCTTTTCACACGTGAACCGGCGAGCAGTGATATAGTTCGCGGATCATAACGCGCGTATTTTCTGCAAATATTTCTCCCCCGCAAAGCGTTAAAGAGAGGTTTCATGAGCGGCAGATCGGCGGTTTCGCGCCATTGGCCCGGCTGTGTAGTTTTTGTGTGGCTGGCTGCTATCACTGGAGTTGGGGCACGGGCCAATGATGCGCCGCAGATTCCGCGCGTCGTTACGCATGACAACACAGAGGCTGCCGGGAAGCTGGAAAATGGGGTTTTGACGTTGCGGCTGGAGATTCGCGAGGGCGACTGGCATCCGGATGCTGACGATGGCCCAGGGATGCCGATTTTTGCTTTTGCGGAGGAAGGGAAAAGTCCCAGCATTCCCGGGCCGATGATCCGGGTGCCGCAGGGAACGCGGGTCAAGGTGTCGGTGAAGAATGCGACGCTGTTTTTCCCAGCGTTTTTGCACGGGCTAAATCAGCGGCCGGGCAAGGACGAGCCGATCAAGATTGCGCCGGGAGCAACGCAAGAGGTGACGTTTCTGGCGGGCGAGCCAGGAACGTATTACTACTGGGCCACCACCGGAGTTGATGCTGGGGTTGATTCGCGGCAGGGCTGGGATACGCAGCTGGATGGAGCGTTCATCGTGGATGGGCCGAGGAAGCGAAGCGAGGACCGGGTGATGGTGATCGGGTTTTGGTACGCGTGGGTGGTGCCGTTTGATTTCAACCGGGGATATCACCAGTTCCTTACCATGAATGGAAAGTCGTGGCCGCATACGACGCAGCTGTCTTACAACATGGGGGAGACGATTCACTGGCGGGTGATCAACGCGAGCGTCGGGGTTCATCCCATGCATTTGCACGGTGCATATTTTCAATTGGAGAGCACCGGGGATGCGCAGGTTGATACGCATTATGTGGAGAACGAGCGGCGCAGCGTGGTGACCGAGCTTATGCCGGAAGGAAGCACGATGGGGATGTCCTGGAAGCCCTCGCATGCGGGCAACTGGATTTTTCATTGCCACCTGGCGGATCACTTCGGCGAGGACAATGCCAAGCAGGTGAGCGAAGTGATGGGGCTGCCGGTGGAGAAGATGGATCATCACGCGGGCAAAGGGATGGCGGGGTTGGTGGTGGGGATTGAGATCAAGCCGTCCAGCACCGCAAATACAATTCCCTCGCTTGCTGAACCGGCGCGAAAGCTGGAGCTGGTGGTGGATCGCAGTAAAGATGCGACGGACGCGCGGCACCGGATACAAATAAGTCTCACGGATGGGGGAAATATTTCATCCACGGCGGCTGGTTCGCAGCTGGGGCCGACGATTGTGTTGCATCGCGATGAGACCACCGAGATTACGGTGGTTAACCGGCTGGCGACGCCAACGGCGATTCACTGGCACGGGATTGAGCTGGAGAGTTATTACGATGGCGTGGTGGATATTGGCGGGGATTCGCGGCAGGTGACGCCGCGCATTGAGCCGGGTGCTTCGTTTGTGGCGCGCATGACGCCGCCGAGGGCGGGCACGTTTATTTATCACACCCACTGGCATGACATGGATCAGCTGACGACGGGATTGTATGGGGCGCTGATCGTGCTGGAGCCGGGGGAGAAATATGATCCGGAGCATGATCGCGTCTTTGTCGTGAGCCGCGGCGGCGCGGACATTTTTTATTCGCCGATGCTGGTGAATGGCACGGACCATCCGGCGGGCAGCGAATTTCGGGCTGGGGAACGTTATAGGCTGCGGTTTATTAATATCACGCCGGCCGACGACGGGACCTCGATGGTTCTGGCCGCGGCCGGAAAGCCGGTGTCGTGGACTCCCATGGCCAAGGACGGCGCGGAACTGCCGGGGCGTTTTAGAGCGGATTGCGAAGCGAAATTCAAATTCGCGGCCGGCGAAACTTACGACTTTGAATTTCGCCCGGGGAAATCTGGAAAGTTGGAGTTGCAGACAAGTTTTGTCGAGCTGCATACCAATGTGCCGATCACGGTGTTGGAAGCTAACGAGGCGGTAGCGAACAGACGCTAAAGTTGTGCGATCAGGTTGTGGAAATGGGTGGCGTGAATGGTGCGGGATTGGCTATAATATTGGATTGGCCTTGGTGTGCTGGCTCCGCCTGAGCGGGTCTGCAGGGAAACTACAATGAATCCGATAATACGAAAATTGCATGAAGCGCAACTGCGCAAAGATTTGCCGGAGTTTCGTCCTGGCGACAG
>JAUTXJ010000417.1 GCA_030838075.1 Acidobacteriaceae bacterium | reverse complement strand
GAGCAGATGAAGCAGATTGGAGAGAGCTGCGACTGGTCGAGGGAAAAGTTCACGCTGTCGCCGGAGATGTCTCGGGTGGTGCGCGAGGCGTTTGTGCGCTTGTATAAAGAGAAATTGATTTATCGCGCGCATTATCTGACCAATTGGTGCCCGGTGTGTTTGACGGTTTTGAGCGACCTGGAAGTGGTGCATGAAGAGCGGCAAGGACATTTGTGGCATATCAAGTATCCAGTGGCCGATGCAGATGGCGACATTTCTGGCGGGGCTGTAGCGAAATTTTTGGTCGTGGCGACAACGCGACCGGAAACCATGCTGGGGGATACGGCGGTCGCGGTGCATCCCGAAGATGAGCGATACAAGAATTTGATCGGGAAAAATGTGGCGCTGCCGTTGATGAATCGCTTGATCCCGATTATTGCCGACGAGATGGTGGATCGCGAATTTGGCACGGGCGCGGTGAAAATAACGCCAGCGCACGATCCTAATGATTTTGAAGTTGGGCGTCGGCATCACCTGGCGGAAATCAATGTGATGACGGACAACGGAAAAATGAATGCCGCGGCAGGCGCCTACGCGGGGATGGACCGGTTTGAAGCGCGGAAGAAAATCGTCGAGGATCTAAAGGCCCAAGGATTAATGAAAAAAGTCACTGAGCATGTGCACGCGGTGGGATTGTGCGAGCGAAGCAAGACGATCGTGGAGCCGCGGGCGTCGACGCAATGGTTTTGCAAAATGAAGCCGCTGGCCGAGCCGGCGATTGTCGCGGTGGAGCGCGGGGAAATTCGCATCGTGCCGGACAATCGGCGAGAAGAGTATTTTAACTGGATGCGAAATATTCGCGATTGGACGTTGTCACGGCAACTGTGGTGGGGACATCGAATTCCGGCGTGGTATTGCGAGGACTTCGGGCATGTTACGGTAGCGCGCGAAACGCCCACGAAGTGCGCAACCTGCGGGTCCGGGAAACTGAAGCAGGATGAAGACGTGCTGGATACGTGGTTTAGCTCAGGACTGTGGCCGTTTTCGACGCTGGGCTGGCCGGCTGAGACGAAAGACTTCAAAACATACTATCCGACGACTTTGCTGATCACCGGCTACGACATTCTGTTTTTCTGGGTCGCGCGAATGATCATGCTGGGGATTCACTTTACGAGGCAAGTGCCGTTTCGCGCGGTGTATTTACACTCGCTGGTGCGCACCGGCAGCGGCGAGAAAATGTCCAAGTCCAAAGGGACGGGACTTGATCCGGTATTGCTGAATAAACAGTACGGAACGGACGCGATGCGGTTTTGTCTGGCGTCAATGGCAGCGCCAGGGACGGACATTGCGCTGTCGGACGACCGTCTAAGCGGGGCTCGCAATTTTGCCAATAAAATATGGAATGCGGCGCGTTTTCTGTTTGTAAACCTGGAAAAGTTTGAGCAGGCCGGAGCCACATTACAAGAATTAGCATCCCCTGAAATTCGAGCGACAGCTCCTTATGCGGTTGCGGGCGCTGTACCGCTACGGGATGCCTGGATTTTTGCGCGGCTGGTGGCGACCATCGAGCAAATGAATGACGCGTTGACGAATTACCGGTTTCACGACGGGGCGCAAGGCGTGTACCAATTTTTCTGGGGCGATTTTTGCGATTGGTACATTGAGTGGGTAAAACCCGACCTGCAAAGCGCTGATAAGGAGCGTGCAGTTGTTGCGTGGCGCAATTTGCTTGCGGTGTTCGAAGCGGCGCTGCGGCTGTTGCATCCCTTTATGCCGTTCCTGACGGAAGAATTGTGGCACCAATTTCCGCAACGCGTCGGAGCAAAATCGATAGCGCTGGAACGGTTTCCCCAAGTGCGGGACGGTTGGCGCAATGATGCCGCGCTGGAAGAATTTGGGCTGCTGCAGGAAATCATAACGGCGGTGCGCAATATTCGAGCGGAAATGAAACTGGACCCCAAGAAGAAGGTGGCCGCGGAACTTTCTGTGGCGGATGAAGTGGCGCGCATGTCGGTGGAATCGAATCGTGATGGAATTGTACGGTTAGGGATGCTGACGGATTTGAAGATTACTGGAGGCCGGCTGGCACAGGGCGGCGGTGCGATGCGCTCGAGCGCGAAATTTGACTTGCGCATTGAGTATACGGAAACGGTGGATGCCGCTGCGGAGTGCGCCAAAATCAAAAAGGAATTGGAAGGTCTGCGCAAGGCCATCGGATCGAAGGAAAAACAGCTCGACGATGAAACATTTCGAAGTCGCGCGCCGGAAAAAATCATTCGCGGATTGGAAGCGACGCTCGCTACGCAGCGCATCGAAATGCAAAAGCTGACAGAGCGTTTTGAGCAATTGGATTGTTAGTTGAAGATGGAACGGCCGCAGGCGCGCAGTTGTTTGAGTCAGGACACACCTAATGGCAGTCCGCGTTAAACCTTCTGGAAATATCGCCGGGAGTACGGAGCGGCAGGTCGCTGCGCTGCTGACGCTGCTGGCGGAAAATGGAACGATCGTTATCAGCGGAGCGAGGATCGCGCGGGAGATCGGAGTATCGCGTTCGACTGTCTTCCGATGGGTAACGCGATTGAGGGAATTGGGCGTAAAGGTAAAAGGACGCGCGGCAACTGGATATTTTCTCGAGCAAGTGCCGGACATTTTGACCGCTGACATGCTGCGACAGAGATTGCGGGGCAGTTTATTTGGGAAGCGGATTTATCACTTTTTTAAAACGGATTCGACCAATCGCGTGGCCTTGGAGCTGGGCCACGCCGGGGAGCCGGAGGGTGCGGTGGTGCTGGCGGAGGAGCAAACGGCTGGGCGAGGCCGCGCGGGGAACACGTGGCATTCTGAACGCGCCACGGGAATTTACGCGACGCTTTTGCTACGGCCGCGGCTGGCTCCGGTGCAAGCTCCACTGCTAACCATGATGGCGGGGTTGTCGGCGCACGCCGCAGTGCAAGGAGTGACGGGCCTAAATGTGGATTTGAAGTGGCCCAACGATTTGCTTATCAACGGGAAAAAAGTGGGCGGGATTTTAACGGAAATGCATGCAGAGCCAGCGCAAATACGGTTTGTGATTGTGGGAATCGGGATCAATGTGAACCAGGAGAAATTTCCAGCCGATTTGGCGAGCAAAAGCACCTCTCTGCGGATCGAGACTGGACGGGTGCAATCGCGGCTGGAAGTGCTGGTGCAATTCCTGCGACAATTTGAGCCCGATTACCAGGAGTTGCTACGCGAGGGCGCGAAAAGTGTGGTGAAACGCTTCGAAGCGACCTCGAGCTATGCGCGTGGCAAGCGCGTACGGGTAACCAATGGCAGAGACAGCTTCACCGGAATAACGGCTGGATTGGAAGAAGAAGGTTTGTTGAGAGTGAAACGTGACACGGGCGAGACAACGACGGTGATTGCTGGCGACGTTACCGAGGTTCGGTAAACTGAAGATGCGGACGAACGGGCAAATATGCTCCTGACCATCGATGTTGGAAATACGAATACGGTTCTGGGAGTTTTTCGCGACACTGAGCTGGTCGCCAATTGGCGGCTGAGCACAGCGCGGGAGCAAACGGTTGATGAATATGGCGTGTTGACGAGAAATTTATTCACGCTGGCGGGGCTGGACCGGGACGCGATTACTGGCGTGATGATCAGCTCGGTGGTACCGCCGGTGAATTGGACACTCAGCGAAATGGCACGGATTTACTTGGGAAAGAAAGCGCTATTCGTGGAGCCCGGCGTGAAAACGGGGATGGCAGTGCTGGTTGATAATCCGCTGGAAGTGGGCGCGGACCGAATTGTAAATGGGGTGGCGGCGTTTCACGAGTACGGCCCGTGCATCGTGGTGGATTTTGGGACGGCTATTACTTTTGACGTGATCTCGGCGCGCGGTGAGTATCTCGGTGGGGCGATCGCGCCGGGCATCGGAATTTCGTCGGAAGCGTTATTTGCGCGAGCGGCAAGACTTTCGCGCGTGGAGATTAAGGATCCGGGAAAAGTCATCGGAACAAATACAGTGAGCCATATGCAATCTGGACTTTATTACGGATTCGTGGACTTAGTGGACGGCATGCTGAAACGCATGAAGGATGAGCTTGGCCACGAGGTGACGGTGGTGGCGACCGGCGGGCATGCAAAACTGGTTGCGCGCGGTTCGAAACATATTCAGCATACGGACGAATTTTTGACGTTGAAGGGTTTGCGGCTGATCTGGGAAAAGAATCAGGCTGCGGATTCAAGCAGGGCGGGGCGGCTTCGTGAAGTAGGTGGTGACGTCGCAGAGAAGAAAACCCCGCGATCATAACGGCAAAGCTTAACAACTGGTCGGCTTCCCTTTTGTCATCACACATGGACAGCTGGAACTACTTCAACTACTTCACGGAGATCGAGGAATATTTTTGGAAGAAGCGTGGCGCTCATCTACTGGTGTCGCCGCTTGACTGGGCGATTATGGAGACCTGGCAGAAGGCGGGGATTCCTTTGGACGCGGCTTTGAAAGGGATTGATCGCGCATTTGAGAGTTACCAGAGGTCGAGGCGTGGCGGGTTGGGCAAACCTCTGAAGAGCTTGGCTTACTGCACGGACGCGGTCCTGGGAGCCGCGGAGGAACAGCAAGAGGCGGCGGCAGGAAGCGGGTCTAACGCCACACGGGCCGCGCGAGCTGCGCCAAAGGAGATATTCTCTCGCGAGGAGATTAAGGCTTATTTCGCGCGAAACGTGGACGGGATTAGAGCTGCGGCGAAAAAGCTGGCGGCCAGTCAGGCGGGACTCGAATTCAGTTCGCGTTTACTGGAAATCGCAAAATCGCTGGAATCCAGTATGGCGCTACTCGATACACCCGGGTCGGTCGATCTGGAAGATATGGAGCGGCGATTGACAATTCTGGACGACAAGCAACAAGCGCTGATGGCTAGTTATGTCAGCGAAGAACGCATGCTGCAGCTGAGACGCGAGATGGACGGGCAATTGGTGGCGTACCGGAAGAAAATGAAGGTGGAACAATTGGCGCTGGTGGAAAAGCAATATATACAAAAGCGATTACTGGAGGAGTTTGGATTGCCTAGGCTGAGTCTTTTTTATTTGGCGTGAGGGAACATCGCCGAGAGATTCCTCCACTTCGGGGCCGACTCGTTCGCAGGAGCGAACGAGAAGAAAATGCGTCGGCCCGCTCCGGTCGGAATGACAGGTTAGTGTTTGGACGGCGATATCGGAACACGAATCTCTTTAGTTTAGTGGCAGCTGGGGTCGTCGTTGAACGTACCGCTGAGCACCATGGAGTTCAGGAACTGGCTGCACTTTTGAATTTTCGCCAGGGTTGGGTCGTTCTGCAGGGTATTAGGATCGACGGTGCGGGCACCATTTAGTTCCTGACGGGCAGAGTCCACTTGGTTGGCCCAAGCGGTCATGGCATCGGCTTCGTTCTGCAGTAGTTGAAGAGCATTCCTATCGGCGTCAGTGGAGGCAGCGACGCCAGCCTGGCGGATACCGTCCAAGCTTTGATTATGATAGGCCTGCACCCATGTGTCGCTGACCGCCAGTCCGTAGAGAATCATGGCTCGGACGGCTACGCGCCACTCTCTCATGTTGGCAAGGGCGGATATAGCGGCGGAGGCAAAGTCGCGGGAAAGCTTTTGTGAATTCTGCGCAGAATCGTCAGTCGCGACAGCGCCGGGATCGGCAGGAGGTATGGTGAGCACCACACGACGGGGCTCAACCGTGAATACGGCGTTGGTGGCCTGGGCAAGGGTCTCCAGGTCGATGTACAAGCGGCCGTTGATTTGTCGGACGCCCGCACTGGCGATTTTACCGTTAACCACCAGCGTTTTGTTTGAAGTGCTCTGCGCGAAAAGGACTCCAGAGAGCATCAGGACAGCGGCGAGATAAAGAACGACCCGAACAGAGGGGTGTTTGCTCAACATTAGACACCACGATTTCTGGGCTGGAGTTCCAAATCAATTGGTATTGTACATCACGCGCTTTTTTGAGGCTTGTCGGTTACACTTTTCTGACCGCATTTCTTCTGCAGATATCGCTGAGACGGCTGCGTCCCGACTGCTCGCAGTAAAATAGAGGGTTTAACTATGTCAGATGAGTTACTGTTATCAATTGAGAAGCTTGTTTATGGCGGTGACGGACTGACGCATGCGGATGGCAATACCGTGTTTGTTCCTTATGTGCTGCCTGGCGAAGGTGTGCGCGCGGCTGCCAAGACTAAAAAGAAAAAATTGATCTGGACCAAGCTGGTGGAAGTGACTTCGCCTTCCGCGGAACGAATAGCGCCTGGATGCCCACACTTTCAGGTTTGCGGGGGATGCCATTATCAGCATATTCCCGCGGCGGAGCAGGTGCGGTTGAAGATCGAGATTTTGCGCGAGACGCTTTCGCGGCTGGGCGGGGTGCAATGGAACGGGGAGATAGCGGCACACTCCGGGGCACCTTACGGGTACCGCAACCGGGCGCAGTGGGCGGTGCGGAGCGGAATGCCCCGGGCTCTCGGCTATTTTTTGCCGGAGAGTTCGGTGATTCTGCCGATCGACACTTGTCCAATACTTTCGCCGCGATTGCTGGAGACGTTCACGCTGTTGCAAGAGATGGCGCGAGGCGGAAAATTGCCGGCGGGCATTCTAGAGATTGAGGCGTTTACGGACTCAGCGGATGAGAAAATTGCGCTTAACGTGGCATTCGATAAATTCCACACGCCAGCGGGAGAGATCGCTTTCCTGTTTCGTACGGAATTGCCACGGCTTGAAAGCTTGTTGTTGCTGGACCAGAAGAAGGATCGCTTCGAATTGAGTGGGCCTGGATTTCTGGTTCATGAGGTGGGCGGGTTCAAATACCAGGTAAGCCATTTGTCGTTTTTTCAGGTGAACCGTTTCCTGACAGAGAATTTGCTGAGGGCCGTGACGGCCGGCGCGAAAGGCGATCTCGCACTGGATTTGTACTCTGGCGTGGGTTTTTTTACTTTGCCGCTGGCGCAGACATTCGAACGAGTGGTGAGTGTGGATGCGAATCTGGCGGCTACGCGGGATTTGTTTGCGAACGCGAAGAGTGCTGGAGTTGATGCGGTCTCTCATAACGAGCATGCCGAGGAGTTTTTGAAAAAGACCGCAGAACGGCCGGATTTTGTTGTTCTAGACCCGCCGAGATCTGGGCTTGGTACGGCGGCTGCAGCGGCGCTTGCGTCGTTAGGAGCTGCAGAGATCGTGTATTTGTCCTGTGACCCTTCCACGCTGGCGAGGGATTTAACCGTATTGACTGGGTCACAGCGGAGATCTCGCGGGACTTCTGCTCAAGCGGGCACTGAAACTGGCGCGGAAGAGGGTGCGCAGAATGCGGCTGGGGCGACCAATCGTTACGAAATTACTGCCATGGATATGTTTGATTTGTTTCCGCAGACATTTCATATTGAAACGCTGGTTCGATTGCGAAAAGTTGCATGAAACTGCCGGCACTTGCGATCACCACGGCATTCGCCTTGGGGGTCGCTTGCGGCCTGAACCCCGAAATCACTCATCGTAGTAGCTCTCGCGCATTCATAGCATTGCTTCTCTTTAGCGCCGCTGCTTCCCTGCTGATCGGTATTGTTTTCGCGGTTCGCTCGCGACTCGTTGTCGCGGGGTTGGCAACGCTTTTGTGCTGGGGAATGCTCGGCATGGCCGGGGCTTGCATCGAGGAACAACCGAGGCGAGCGGATCATATTTTGAGTCTGGTGGACGCCGGGAAAATTAACCTGAAATCGCCGCTCAGATATTACGGACGATTGGCGGATGAGCCGGAAAAGCTTCCTTGGGGGATGGGCTACAACATCGAGCTTTCTGGCGTCGATCACGAAGGAGTGTTTGTGCCTACAAGCGGTGGACTACGTCTTGGCTATATCGTGCGTACGGATAGCGGGGCGCCGGCGGCGGTGCGCGCGGGAGACTCCATTGCCGTTTTGACGCGGGCAAAATTGCCGCAAGTGTATCGCGACGAGGGAGCGTTCGATAAGCGGGCTTACCTGTCAGAGCAAGGCGTTGATCTGGTTGGCGCATTGCGTGCGCCGGGATTGCTGGAGCTGGTCGGACCGGCCAGACCAAGTATGTTTTCCTGGGTTTCGCGTGGACGACGGCGATTGCGCGACGAAGTAGACGAGTTGTGGTCTAAAGACGTGGCTGTAGCGGGAGTGTTGCGGGCAATGCTGCTTGGGGATCGCAGTTTTGTGGATCGCGACGAGGCGAGGGATTTCCAGAAAACGGGGGCATTTCACGTCCTGGTGGTTGCGGGCTTACACGTGGGTGCAATTGCGGTGGCGTTATTTTGGGTCGGGCGCAAGCTACGGTGGGCACGGGTGTGGACCATGGCCCTCACATTACTGTTGCTGCTCGCGTATGTGACGGTAGTCGAACAACGGACACCAGTTATGCGGGCTGCTTTGATGGCAGCGATCGTAGTAATTGGAGGATTTTTCTTCCGGCGGCAGGAATTATTGAATTCGGCTGCGATTGCGGCGTTATTAATGCTAGTGGCGAGACCTGCGGCGCTGGGCGATTCGAGCTTTCAACTTTCTTTTTTGGCGATCGGATGTATTGGCGGTTTGGCGCTGCCATGGATGAAAGGAACGGTGCAGCCGTATGCGCGGGCGCTTCGCGGATGGCGTGACGTTACAAAGGATGTTTCGTATGAGCCGCGGCCAACGCAATTCCGCATTGATCTTCGGTTGTTGGCGCACGCAATGGAAACTCGTTTGCGTTGGCCTGGGCGAATCGCGACGGTTCCCGGGCGTTCATTAATTGGTGGAATGGCGTTGTGTTTTCGCGTATGGGAATTGTTTGTGCTGACGTTGGTTTTGCAGGTCGGGATGTTGCCGCTACTTGCGAGCGAATTTCATCGCGTGACTATCGCGGGTACATTTGTAAATTTTGCAGCGGTGCCGTTGACGGCCATTATTGTGCCGTTAGGATTTTGTACGCTGATTGCCGGGCTGTTATGGACGGCGCTCGGGAAGATTCTGGCAGGGCCGGTGTCATTGGTGACGACTGGGCTGCTCCAAGTAGTGCACAGGTTCGCACTTTTGCAGCAATTAAGCTACCGCCTCCCGGGGCCACCGCTCTGGGCAACGATTATTTTTCTGATAACGCTGGCGGCGATCGTGACGTGTTTGCGCCTGCGATTCGCCCGACGCAAGTCGGTAATTTGGAGTTTGCTGGGCGCATTGATTACGGCGGGGATGATCATTGCGAGCTATCCATTTTCTCCGCGAATGTCAGATGGGAAGCTCGAACTTACGGTGCTGGATGTGGGTCAAGGCGATTCCTTGTTCGTGGTTTCGCCTTCGGGCAAGAGTCTATTGATTGATGGGGGCGGCGCGTTCGGCGGATTCCCTGGGCACGAGCAAACCCAAGGGAGCGATCCTGGCGAGCAGGCGGTATCGCCATATTTGTGGTCGCGGGGATTCCAGAAAATCGACGTGGTCGCTTTGACACACGCACATCAGGATCATCTGGGAGGGCTGAACGCTATTCTGGAAAATTTCCATGTTGGGCGACTTTGGATCGGACGCGAAGTTAATAATCCGGCATTGGCGAAACTGGAAGCACTGGCGAGAGAACGAAACATACCGATTGAGTACGAAACACGAGGAAAACACTTTTCGCTGGATGAAGTGCAGGGTGAATTTTTGTGGCCGGAAATATCTCCCGCCGATCCTGCGGCGGCGGCGAAAAACAACGATTCGCTGGTATTAAAATTGAAATACCGAAACAGAACGCTACTGCTCCCCGGTGACGCAGAAAAACAGGCGGAGCATACGATGCTGAAGGAGAATTCCGCGGAGCTCCATGCAGATGTGTTAAAGGTTGGCCACCATGGAAGCAAGAATTCAACGACGCAAGAATTTCTGGATGCCGTAGCACCGACGATTGCGATCATTTCGTCCGGGGAAGACAATCCTTATGGACATCCCAGCCCGGAATTGCTGGAACGATTAGAAGCAAGCGGGACGCGGGTGTTGAGAACGGACCGGGATGGCGCGGTACATATTGTGACGGATGGCGACCGGCTAGAGATTTCTTGCTTCGTGGCATGCGCCGAATTGGCGACTGTGACTACCTCAAAACGCGCGGAAACGCCAAATCAGAACCAGAACAATCAGTAATAGCAAAAACCCCACGGCTGCTTGCCATTCGTGATTCTTCCTATATTGAAGAGGAGAGAATGCTCCGCTGCCTCCTTCTGAAAGCTTGGCGGGGGACAATCTAGGAAAGAAGAGCGGAACGGCAATGGCATAACGATCAAAATTCTCAGCATGACGGGGGCGCAGTTCGTTCTCTTCCCTTCGCATCACGATGGAATAAAAGACTGTGAAATACACGCCGAGCAAAAGAGACGAGATCCACGAGCGCGTGGCGATGGCCACACCCAGCGCCAGCACGGCGCTTCCCAAGTAAAGCGGATTACGAGTGTAGGCGTATGGACCGGTAACGGTGAGCACTTGCTGCTTATGCAGGTACCCAGCAGCCCAAGCGCGCAGGGCGAGGCCAACCAGTCCGACGAGGGCTCCATAGAGAATGCTGCGAGGTTGTGGGCGCGCAAAAAATAAGACCGCGATCGCGAGGGGGTAGCCCAAGCGAACTCGCCATCGCACGAAAAATGCACCCGCCGAGTTCATTGGCGAGCCTCGACAATGCGGCGTACAGCTTCAAAAACCGCGTCGACTTGAATCTCCAGCATGGACGGATGGGTAAGATCTTCACGCCTATGAGTGGTGACCACGTTCGAAGCGCGGAGGACAATATCGTTTGGATTTGGACAATTTGAAGATTGAGTCGCAAGTGGGGTGATAGACGCATTGCGATACGGGCCATTTCGCGCAGGATCTGTCGGACCGAAGAGGGCTACGACTGGCGTGCCCAATGCAACCGCCAGATGCAGTGGGCCTGTATCGCCGCCTACAACGCAAGCTGCTCCGCGCAAAAGTGACATGAGCGAGGCGAGTTCATTGTTGAAAAGCGCGGGATCAGCGTTACCGCTCGCATCGCGTGTTTTTGAAGCTAAATCTTCTTCACCGAGGCCGTAGTTGATGACACATCTAAGCGACAGCGACTCAAAAATTTTCTTACATAGAGTGCCAAAGCGTTCGGGGGGCCAGCACTTGGAACGCCAGCCGCCTCCGGGGCTTAGAATGACGTAATTTCCGGGAACGTCGTTGCGGAAATACTGGGCAAGTTGTGCGTGTTGCAAAGGCGGAGAGGCCAGGCTGAAATTTGCAATCGCGTTTCTTGCTTCTGCACGCTTGGACAATTCTCCGTTCTGATCCGCAACATGTGAGCTGGTGGCGTGGACACGATCGGTGTAAAGGAGCGGGACGCCGAATTCTCTAACAGATTTCGCGGAAAATCCGATTCGGCGCTTTATACCGGCCAGGAACGGCAAGCTGGCGGATTTCCAAAGACCCTGATAGTCGACGGCGGTGTCGAATGATGCCGCGCGAATATCGCCAATGGTTTGCGTGAGCGAAGACATGGAACGCGTTTCGGTGGTCCATATTTTGGAGGCCAGACCGCTGCTCTGAACCAGCATTTTGTACCTGGCGTGAGTGAGCCAGATAATTTCCGCAGCAGGAAAAGATTCGCGCAAGGCGGCTACCGCCGGGAATGTGTGCACGATATCGCCGAGAGATCCGAGGCGCACGACCAGGAAGCGGCGCTCAGCCATGCGGCGCCTTGCGCAGAGAGGTCAACAATGCGCGGGTGGAATGATTTTTGGGGTCGCCGACGATGGCGACTTGAATGCCAAGCTCTTTGGCGATGGCGCGCTCGGGAACAGTGTCAGCTGAGTAGTCGGTACCTTTGGCGTGGACGTCCGGGAGTAAATCGCGGAGCAATGAGGAGACACTTTGTTCGTTGAAGATCACCACGTAGTCGACGGCTCGAAGTGCAGCGACAAGGCGGGCCCGTGCGTTTTCACCGAGAACCGGGCGCCCGAGTCCTTTTAGATCTCGAACGCTGGCGTCGCTATTTATAGCCACGATCAGGACGTCGCCCTTTTGACGTGCGGCTTCCAGATACCGGACGTGGCCAACGTGCAAAATATCGAAGCAGCCGTTAGCGAAGACCACCGTTTGATGGTGCTTTTTGTGATCGGCGACAAGTGACTTTAGTTTTTCACGCGAAACGATTTTCGATTCCGATGAACGCATAGGTTACGCGGAAACTCCGGCGACTTCATCATGAATTGCGGCCAAAAGTTCGGCGCGCGTTACGGTGGCAGTTCCGCGCTTCATGACCACGATTGAGCCGGCGATATTGGCTAGGTGCGCGGCCTCGAGCGGAGAGGCGCCGCATGCGATGGCAAGCGTAAAAGTCGCGAGAACTGTGTCACCAGCGCCGGTTACGTCGACGGATTGATCGCTACCGTGGACGGGAATATGGGTGAGGCGTTTACCAGATTCGAAAAGCGCCATTCCATGACGGCCACGTGTGACGAGTAAAGAGTTCAGTTTCATCGCAGAGAATGTGGCGTGGCCAGTGCGGGCCAGCTCCTCAAGATTTTCCCCGATAGAAGTATGATGTTGAGATTCGAGTTCTGCTTCGTTAGGCGTCGCGGTAGTAACTCGTGAACGACTGTAGGCATGTAGATTGTGCCGAGCGTCGAGGCTGATTGGTAAAGGCGTTTTTCGTTTGGAGGATGCCTCGAAGGCCAACGCCGGCGTAGCGACACCAAAACCGTAATCTGAAATCGCCAGGGCGTCTGCGTTTTTTATTGCGCCGAACAAAAATTGGCTCAATTTCTTGACGGCTTCGTCTGGTAACTGCGTTTGCGGTTCGCGGTCGACTCGCAAGACCTGCTGACCGACGGTGTGGGCCCAGCCAGCCAGGAATCGGGTCTTGGTAGGGGTACACCAACTTTTGACGCGCAGAATGTGGGAAGTGTCCAATTTTTTCTGGCGAAAATAATTAACTAAGGCGGTGCCATTTGCATCGTCACCGACAACGGAGACGGGCAGCACCCTGGCACCCAAGTCAGCGAGGTTGTTGACAGCGTTGGCTCCGCCACCCGGGACAAGCTGGGTTTCACGATGACGGAGAATCAGCACCGGGGCTTCGCGCGAGACGCGAGAAATTTCGCCGAATTCGAAGACGTCCGCAACGAAGTCACCCAGAACGACAATGGTCTTGGAAGAAAATTGCTCGACGTATTCGGCCAGGGCGCGTAAATCGACGGACGGAATGACACCATTTTGTTTCGATTTGCGCTTCAACTTGTTTGCTCCAGGATCCAATCTACTGCCGAGGTTAAATTCGCGGCGATGAAATCAGGCATAATGTCCCAACCTTGGGCATGCCAAAGAATTTCACCTTCGCCATATCCGGTGCGCACCATGATACTGCGAGCGCCGACACGGTGCGCTAATTCCACGTCACTATGGCGATCTCCGACTACAAAAGAGCGCTTCAAGTCGATGCCGTGTTCTACAGAAGCCCGATGGAGCATCCCCGGACTGGGCTTGCGACAGACGCAAGCGTCGGCGGAAGTGTGTGGACAATAATAGACTCCATCGACATAAGCGCCGATGTCGCCCAACCGAATGGACATCAAATCGTGCACGTCGTGCACGAGGGATTCCGGGTAGTATCCGCGAGCGACTCCCGATTGATTGGTGATGACAAAGACGAGAAGCCCGCGCTCATTTAGTTTGCGGATGGCCGCCGGAGCAAATGGAAACATATGAAAACGAGAAATGTGATTCAAGTATCCGATTTCTTCGGAAATAGTGCCGTCGCGGTCTAGAAAAACGGCGGGTCTTAGAAGGTGGTCAGACACGCTCCACCACAACGGACGCCAACCACGGATCGACAGCGGCTTCGACTTCGGCGGAGGTGATGCGGGTCATACATCGATGGTCGATCGGACAACGCCGGAGAAAACACGGGCTGCAATAGGGCTGTTCACGAACGATAGTGTGGCGGGGCGTCACGGGCGCTGTGCCGAATGGATCCGTGGGTCCGAAGATGGCGACGGCGGGAAGCCCGACGGCGGCGGCGATATGCATGGCGCCTGAATCGTTGCCTATAAAAACATGGCATTGCGAGAGAAGCGCGGGTAGATCGGCGACAGTTGTTTTTCCGGTGAGATCGATGGGGGCACGTTTCATTTCGGAAGCGATAGCCGACGACACATCCGTTTCGCCGGCGGCTCCAAAAAGTATCACGTCGGCGTCCCATTGTGCTTGGAGTTCGTTGGCTAATTCCGCGAAACGCGACGGTGGCCAACACTTTGCCGAACCGTAGGAGGCTCCGGCACCAATGGCAATTCGAACGGCATGGGGCCGGACCCCGGCCGCTAAGAGTTGATCGGCTGCACGGGCTCGGCTGGTTTCCGTAACCTGCAATTTGATGAAGGGTTCGTCCGCAATGGAATCAATCCAGCCACTGCGGCGAAGTAATTCGAGGTAATAAAATTTTTCGTGCGGCGGGATTTCGCCGGCCCTGGGGACCGGGACGGCCTTGGTCAGCAAGAGGCTTCGGGCGTCGCGAGCGTAACCGATGCGTTGCGGGATTCCTGCACGCCATGCGAGCCATGCGGCGTCGAAGGCGTTTTGCAGGAGGATGGCGACGTCAAATCGGCGTGATCGTAATTCGGACGCGAGGCGTTCGCGACCGGAGATGCCGGCATATTTGCCGCGGTGATCGTAGATAATCAACTCATCGGCTACGTTTTGATCGCGGTAGATATCGGCGACGTAGGAGCGGGCCAAAATCGAGATGTTGGCATCTGGGCGATTACGGATGGTGCGGATTGCGGGCAAGCTCATGATGGCATCGCCAACCCAATTGGTGGCGCGGATGAGAATTTTCATGCCTGGGCACCGCGAGTTTGCAAGACTCCATTGATTGCACCGAGAAATTCAGAGTTGGCAGTAATTTCCAGATCGATAATACAAACATAAATCGGCAGAGATTCAAATGTGACTCCGCTCAGATTGCAAGAGTCCTTTTCGGTTGTCACCAGACCCTTTGCGCCGAGGCGCGATGCAGCTTGTTCGATAGCTTGCACGTCTTCGAGTGTATATCGGTGATGATCGGCAAAAAACATGTGCCCTGCCGGGGCCACGCCCCACCGCTGCAAATCGCGTACAAATGCTTCCGGATTCCCAATGCCGCAAAACGCAAAGAAAGGACCGCTGCCAAGCTCTGTGACGATTTGTAGCGGGCCCTCGCTTCCAATGCGACGAAAACCGAGTAAATGAGTTGATGCGGCAAAAATCGGCAAGTTCGATAAGCGTTGGAGGGCTTCTGTCGCGCCCGGGGTATTTTGGATGCGGGTAAAGATGATTATTCCGGCGCGGGTTAACGCGGAGAGTGGCTCCCGCATTGGTCCAGCGGGAAGTAACGGTTGTGCCATGGGAAGCGAGGCGTCCACCAGCACGATATCGAGGTCGCGAGCTAATTGAAGATGCTGGAAACCGTCATCCAGTAAAAATATATCGATGGCCTGACGCGATTCGATGCGTTGGCCTTCGGCAAAGCGATTTTTGCCCACTCCAAAGACCACGCCATTTTGCAGACGTAAACGCATCACCTCGACTTCATCGCTGCTACCAGCAGTCCCGCGATAGCCTCGAGTGAGGATCGCGACACGCTGGCCTTGCTCAAGGAGCTTTTCCGCGAGCCAGATTACGAGTGGAGTTTTGCCGGTGCCGCCAACGGATAAGTTGCCGACGCTGATTACCGTGGCCTTCAGGCGTTTTTGTTTCAGCAAGCCGCTAGCGTAAAGCCGAGTGCGAATTGAAACGCCGACGCCGTAGAGTTTGGAAGCAGGCCACAACAAAATACGAAGGGGCCGCGACAGAGTCATTGCCGCGGCGTACCACGCTCATTCAGGAATTCTGAGATCACGTCGAGCGCGCGGTCCGTAGCGCCACGGCTATCTTCCACCAGCGCACGCGCGGTCTCGCCCATGGTGCGCATGCGATCGGGGTCACGGAACATTTCGATCCACGCGACACCCGCGTCTTCGGGACTTTCCACTTGGACAGCAGCGCCTGCGGATACAAATCGCGCCGCCATTTCCGAAAAGTTTTCCATGGACGGGCCAAAAACCGGAATTTTGCCAAAAGCGGCGGGCTCTAGAATATTATGGCCGCCGGATGGAACAAGCGATCCCCCTACGAATACTCCATCGGCACAACGATAGACGGAGGCCAATTCTCCGATGCTGTCCAGCAGTAGGACTGTGACACTTTTCGGTATCACTGTTTCGCCACTTGCAAGGGCGCTCCCGCCATTTGAGGAAGTTTGAATCGGCAATTGCGATCGCCGCAAAAATGTGCGACGCGATTCGTGGATAAAGTCAGCGGCAGCGTCGAAGCGCTCGGGCTTTCGCGGCGCGAGCACCAGTAGTGCATTTGGATATTCCCCCTGCAAGGTGCCGAAGGCGATCAAGGCCAGAGGTTCTTCCGTGGCGACAACGCTACCTGCGACGATAACTGGAGTGCGCCCGGTTCTCAGCACTTCCGCCTCAAGCCAATGTGAAACGGGCGTGGGTCCCGGAAGGTCCAGATCGTATTTCAGGTTGCCACTGGCTCGCACACGATCGGCAGGCGCGCCGAGAAAGCGGATACGGTCGGCGTCTTTTTCGCTTTGCATCAGGAACATGCTGGGATCGGCGAGAGCGCACTTGAGAAAAGGACGCAAGAAAAATCCGAAGGTTCGAAGGTATTTCTGGTAGCGAAGGAAGGAGCGATCGGAGATGCGGCCGCTGACGAAAAGTACCGGGATGTTACAGCGACGAGCCTGACATAGGAAATTGGGCCAAATTTCGGTTTCAAGGATGATGACCAGGGAGGGCTTGATGGCGTCCAAGGCGCGACGGACACAGAATGTCCAATCCAGCGGAAAATATATGATGGCGTCGGCGAAGGGCATGCGTTCGCGGGCCAACTTATTTCCTGTGATGGTGGTGGTAGAAATGATCAGTGGACGCTGTGGGTAGGCGTCCCTTAGTCTGCGCGCCAAAGATATTCCCGACAAGACTTCGCCGACGGAGACAGCGTGCAAAAGAATTGCACCAGGACGATTTGCGCCTGATTTGAAGGAGGGATAGTAAAAGCCGAGGCGCTCGAAAAGGTTAGAGAAATACTTGCCGTGCCGCAGCCCCTGCACAAGCCAGTAGGGGGTGAGCACAACAGCAGCAATACCCAAAAGAAAGCTGTAGATGAAATACACTAAAAGCGGCTCCGGTCTGTTTGCCCCACAGGTGTTATAGTGCGCCAGCGCGGGGGCAACCCCGTACAGCACCCTGGAATCGAAGGCGTCAGATGAGAAAAGTCTATTATAACTCGATGCAGAAATTATCCGGGGCAGTTCCCTTTCTGGCGGCGTGTTTGATGGCCGGGGCGTATGCCGATGCTCAACAGGGTGGGGGCCAACGAGCGTCACTCAAAACGGCGTCTCTGGAAACGCATGAAGGACTAACGATTTCCGCGCAGCCTTGGACGGACGCTGCTTTATACAAGGAGAAATTCCCGAAGAAATCGCCATTTGCCGCGGGGATCGTGGCCATGCAAGTTGTCTTTCGTAATGATTCGAACGAGAGTATGAAGGTCAGTCTTGATCGTATCCGTTTATCGTTTCAAATCGACCAGGACAACCGGCAGGAAGTGCAGGCTTTGACTCCCGCCCAGGTGGCCGACCAAGTATTGAAGCCCGGCGGGAAAGACCCAGCAAAATCCAGAGCGAGAATTCCGTTACCGGTAAGCATCCCTCACAACGGAAATGACAAGCATTGGACGGAGCTCGAACAGCAAGCGGAGACGGCGGGCGTTCCTGCGAACGTGATAGCTCCGCACAGCAGTGTTCAAGGGCTTTTGTATTTCGATCTTCAGGGACAATTTGATTTATTGAACGGGGCACACTTGTATGTACCGGACGTTTTGGTGATGGAGAATAACCGTTCGCTGACGTATTTTGAAATTGACTTGAGCAGGCCTACCGGGAAATAGCTTTTCGTTTCCTACGCGCTTCAAATTTCAATCCGCGGCTATTTTAATGAATAAACTCCGGTTTGCGCACACCGAAACGCTCGGCTACGATGAATGTGTGCAAAACATTTCTGAAACCAACGGACGAATGTTAAGTCTGCTCGAAGAATTAAATCCTGAACAACGTATCGCGGCAGAAACCACGGAAGGGCCTTTACTTATTCTGGCGGGCGCAGGTACCGGCAAGACCCGGGCCATTACTTTCCGCATGGCTAATTTAATTGCCAATGGCGTGCCGGCGGAAGCCATTCTGGCGGTAACTTTCACCAACAAGGCCGCGCAGGAGATGCGGACGCGAGTGTCCGATTTGCTGTTGCGTGCTGGCGTGCCGCCATCTTCTCCGTGGCTTTCGACCTTTCATTCTCTGTGCGCGCGACTTTTGCGACGTGAGGCTGCTAATGCCGGGCTTCCGCGTGATTTTGTGATTTACGATGACGATGATCAGCTCGCCGCGGTCAAGCTGGTGATGACGACACTCAAAGTCGATGACGACGCGTTAACTCCCAGAAATGTACTGAGCCGCATCAGTCATGCCAAAAACCATGGGAAGACCCCGGAGTCGATTCGCGCTGAAGCCATCGACAAAAACGGCCGACTCGTAGCGGACATTTTTGCAGCCTACGAAAAACAATTGAAGCAAAGCGCGGCTCTGGACTTCGACGACCTTTTGCTGCGGACGGTAAAGCTGCTGCGCGAATCTCCGCAGGTGCGCGAGAAGTGGCAGGCGCGCTTCCAATACATTCTTGTCGACGAATATCAAGACACTAATCGCGTGCAATACGACCTGCTCAGGCTTCTCACCGGGCCAAAACACAATCTGTGCGTGGTGGGTGATGAAGACCAATCGATTTACCGTTGGCGCGGCGCGGATGTTTCGATTCTGCTGAGTTTCTCGCGCGATTTTCCAGACGCGAAAGTGATCAAGCTGGAACGGAACTACCGTTCCACGCAACAGATCCTGGACGCTGCCGGCGCGGTAGTGGGCAACAATCCTGAACGCCTCGGCAAAATTCTTACAGCCGAGAATGGCCAAGGAGCCAACCTGCGTTATTTCGAAGCGCGTGATGCGCAGGCCGAAGCGGAATTTGTAGCTGGGGAGTTGGAACGGATAATCGCAGATGATCCTTCCCAGACCTGCGCTGTGGAATACCGAACCAATTTTCAATCGCGCGCCTTTGAAGAGGCTTTCAGGCGGCGGGGATTGCGCTACAAACTGGTGGGAGGTTTCAGTTTTTATAATCGCGCTGAAGTAAAGGACACCCTCGCGTATGTGCGACTGGCGATGCATCCGGATGATGATGTGTCGCTGCTTCGGGTGCTGAATGTTCCGCCGCGCGGTATTGGGAAAACTACTTTAGACGCTCTGCGCGAAACAGCACGAGCGGATGGTTCGTCGCTGTGGGGAGCGATCGGGAAGTTTGTTTCCGGAGCCGCAGGCGGTCGAGCGGTCACGCCGTTGCGGGTTTTTCAGGAAATGATCGCGAAACTGCAATCCGCGCTACGGGAAAAAGAACCTGCGGATTTCCTGCGCACGGTTCTGGACGAAACCGGTTACATGGACATGCTCAAGGATCGCAACACGCCTGATGACGTGGCGCGGATTGAAAACCTCGAGGAGCTGACCCGCGCCGTGGCGGAAAGCATGGATGCCGGCGAAACTCTTGCGGATTTTCTGGATGCTGCGGCACTGGTGAGCGACGCGGATTCCTTTGAAGGCAAACCGGGTGTCACGCTGATTACGCTGCACAGCACAAAGGGATTGGAATTCGATCATGTGTTTTTGACGGGGCTTGAAGAAGGAATTTCTCCGCACAGCCGCTCGTTAAACGAAGAAAAAGGCATCGAAGAGGAGCGGCGACTTTGTTACGTGGGGATGACACGGGCGCGGAAGACGCTGACGCTCAGCCGTGCCGTGTACCGGCGCGTTTTTGGGAATGAGCAACAGATGCGCGCGTCGATACAGTCCAGGTTTCTGACGGAAAGTCCCAGCGAGTTAGTGGAGACGGTTCGCGGATCAATGTCGGAAATCGGGGAGAAGAGGCGCTACGAGCTTGACCCGGAATATTCCTACTCGTCGGAAGAATTTTTGCAGCGCGTTCGAAGCGGGCCGAAGCTGGTGCCGTCGTCGCAACGGAGACAAAGTAGTACGAGCTCTTTCACGCGGCCGCCATCAAAGCGCGGAGCGGATGCTAATCCAATGTTGGGACGAAAAGTTCGTCACCCCACCTACGGCACCGGAACAGTCGTCGGCGTGGAAGGTGACGACGAAGACAGGCGCGTTTCTGTGAGTTTTCCGGGCCGCGGCACCAAGAAATTTATCGAGCGCTACGCGCAACTTGAGCTTGCATAAGACTCTCTACCGGATCGCATTGTTGCGTCTAGTTCCTTGGCAAGGTACATTGAGGCGCAACAGCCTTCCATCCTCGCCGCGCAAACTGGATTGTTGGCCCGTCCAGTTGAGCCGGGGAACCCAAGATTGACCGGAGCGTGTGCGTGGCAACAGCATCAGACCTCTTCCGCTGCAAGGGCATCGATCAACTCCTGTCGGATTCAGAGAATGCAAAAGTCCAGCTGAAGAAATCGTTGGGCTGGGTTAGTCTGACGGCGCTGGGAATTGGCGCGGTGATTGGGTCGGGAATTTTCACGGTGATCGGCACGGCGATCGCCGGGCAGCGCCTGCAAGCATCGTCCATCCTGAACGCTCCCCTGCTTGAGTATTTGATTTACCATTCGGCGTCTTTTGGGCGGCCCGGAGCAGGCCCGGCGATTGCGTTGTCGTTTGTGCTGGTGGCGATTGTTTGCGGGTTTGCATCGGTATGTTACGCGGAACTCGCCGCGATGATTCCCATTGCCGGAAGCGCGTATACCTATACGTATGCCACAATGGGCGAATTGGTTGCGTGGATCATCGGCTGGGATTTAATTCTGGAATACGCTGTAAGTAACATGGCGGTGTGCGTGGGATTTTCGGCGCACATCGTGGATCTGCTCGATTTTTTTGGCATCCATCCGAACCCACGATGGATTTCTCCGGCTTATTTACCGACCGGAATGTCGGACTTTCAAGGGAATATGCTGCTGAGTCCGGGTTGGCATTTTGGATTTAATTTTCCGGCGTTTCTGATTGTCATGCTGCTGACGGTAATTTTGATTCGCGGAATCCGGGAATCAGCGGGCGCAAACAACATCATGGTGTTGTTAAAAATTTCAGCTATCCTGGTATTTATTGCGTTTACCGCGCGCCTGGTGCATCCCGCGAACTGGCATCCGTTTGCGCCCAATGGGTGGCCGGGTATTTTGACGGGCGGCTCGATTGTTTTTTTTACGTATATCGGATTTGATTCGGTATCTACCGCGGCAGAAGAATGCAAACGGCCGCAGCGCGATTTGCCTATCGGGATTATTGCGACGTTGATTGTATGCACGCTGTTGTATATCGGCGTAGTCGTAGTGCTGACGGGACTGGTTCCCTGGCAAACACTGCTGGATGATGCCGCGCCGGTGGTAAATACAATGAAGAAGTTACATTTCACGGGCGTGCGGCTTGTAGTGCTGATCGGCGCGCTGCTAGGGATGATTTCATCGCTGCTGGTTTTTCAATTGGGGCAAGCGCGAGTGTGGTTTGCGATGTCGCGCGACGGATTATTGCCGCAGATTTTCAGTCGTGTGCACCCGAGATTTCAGACTCCGGATTTTTCCACCTTGATGGCAGGCATCGTGGTAGGTATTCCAGCCGGGCTGCTGGACATCGGAACGCTGGCTGATTTATCAAATATTGGGACGCTTTTTGCGTTTGCTTTAGTGGCCGGGGGAGTTTTGATTTTGCGTTATCGCGAGCCGGAGCGGCGGCGAGCTTTTCGCGCTCCGGGTGGTCCGATAGCACCGATAATCACGATCTTAACCTGCCTGCTGCTGATGGCGGGACTTCCGATCACCAACTGGATTCGTTTCTTTGTGTGGATGATTATCGGACTTGTGATTTACTACAACTACGGCCGGAAACGCAGCACCTTGCGGGCCGCGGCCCGACCATAAAAGAGCGAGCAAATCATACTGAGACCGCAAACTGTCATGTCACTGGCGCGCTATAGAACAACGTTTCGTCGCACGCGGTTCCTGGGCGTAGCCGTGATTTTGGTAGTGTTGCCGCACAGCGCTCGGGCGTGGGGCAGAAATGGCAATAAGTTGGTAGTAAATAAAGCCATCGATACTTTACCTGGAGACATTCGCGCTTTTTTCGAATCCAACCGCGCGCTATTGTCTCAACACGTCACCGACCCGCTCGATACCATCGCCACCAAGGCAGCGGAGCGTCACAACCACTTTTTGTACTTGGATAAATACGGGCGCTTCCCTTACGACGCGCTCCCGCGAAGCTACAAAGCTGCTGTAAGTAAATATGGCAAAACCAAGCTTCAGGCCAACGGTTTGCTGCCCTGGCAAATCGGTGTATACAGCCAAAAGCTAACCGAAGACATGAAGAGTGGACATTGGGAGGAAGCCAAACTGGATGCCGCGATCCTTGCCAATTACGTCGCCGACGCTCACGACCCCTTCAATACCACAGACGATTTCGATGGCCACCTGACTGGCCAAACCGGAATCAACGAACGCTTCGGAACCACGCTGATCGACCGCTATTCGTCCTTTTTTCCGATGCGTCCAACCGACGCCACGTACATCAGCGACCCCACCGACCACGCCTTTGAGGCTTGCCTCAGTGCCCACAGTTGGCTCGAAAATGTACTGCTAGCAGATCGCAAGTCGCGTTTTGGTCAGAATTCTTACAACGATGAGTACTTCGATCATTTCTACAATGCTGCGGCAGTAATTCTCATACGCCAGCTTTCTGACGCCGCAACCGACGTGGGTTCCTATTGGCTAACTGCGTGGGTTAATGCTGGCCGGCCGCAGCTTCCCCATTGAGTCAGGAAATACAATCCAGGCTCCTGTCCGGCAATTTCCTTGCGCTGCCTCAGGCGGAGCTGCATGTGCATCTAGAGGGTTCACTGCAGCCCGCGACGGTGTGCGCGTTGGCTGCAAAATACGGGGTGCCCACATCCGCGCAAGAGGTGCTGCAGCGCTACGCATATCGCGATTTCTTGGAATTCATCGAGACGTTCAAGTGGGTTTCTTCCCTGCTCCGTGCGCCGGAAGACTTTGCACTGGCGCTCCGTGATCTCGGGGAACAATTGCTTGCGCAAAACGTCGTTTACGCCGAAATCACTCTTTCCGTCGGAGTGATGCTCCTGCGTCATCAATCGGCGGAAAAGAACTTCGACGCTGTCATCGCAGCGGCTGAATCTCTTCGTAGCTGTGGCCTGAAACTTAACTTCATTTTCGATGCCGTCCGCCAATTCGGGTCTGACGCTGCTATGAAAGTCGTGGATGCAGCCGAACGATGCAGGTCAAAATCTATCGTGGCGTTCGGAATCGGCGGTGATGAATTGAGCATCCCCGCCAAGGAATTCCGGGCCGTATACGAGAAGGCCGGAGCCATTGGCCTACACCGACTGATGCACGCGGGCGAAGTTGGCGGACCGGAAGAGATTCGAGAAGCCATCGAACTGCTCGGCGTCGAACGTATCGGACACGGCATAGCTGCTGTTCGTGATCCATCTTTAATGGATTTGCTGGCTCAACGACGCATCCCTCTGGAAATTTGTCCGCAGAGCAATATCCGGACTGGGGCGCTGGCGAAGCAACTGGGGCTTCCCGCGGCGCAAATCGAGCAACACCCGTTGCCGAAACTATTTCGTCATGGGATTCCAGTGGTGCTTTCTACTGATGATCCGGCTATGTTCCATACCGACCTGCGATCCGAATATGAAAATGCTCACCGAATGGGATTGCAGGAAGAAGAATTAAAACGCATCGCGAAAATGAGCTTTGAATATGCGTTAATTAACCAGAACGACGAGATCGCGATACAGCGCGCAGGAAGAGCTACCTCCGCATTGGGGTAATGCAGTCAGAGCCGTCGGAATGGGACGCTCGGATAATTCTTGGAAAATTCAGGACCAAGTTTTTCTTTGATTTTGCATCGAGTCGTTATGGCGGCCTGCTCAGTTGGGCCGCGGACGTAAATGTTATAATCCACTAATGAAAGCACACGTCTGGGTTATGCCGAAACGCACCGTGCTCGATCCCCAGGGACAAACCATTCAACACACGCTCGCGGGCTTGGGGTACGCCGAAGTGAAGGACGTCCGGCAGGGGAAATTTTTTGTGCTGGACCTCGGCGGTTGGACCCGCGAAGAGGCCCAGGGCCAACTGGAGCGCATCTCAAAAGACGTACTAACAAACCCGGTCATTGAAGAATATCGCTTCGAAATCATCGACTGACTAAGGCTGCCCGACAGCCCTGGGAACGTTGCTTCAACGCGCATAACCTCATTCGCGACATGTTTTGCCGGATTTTGTGTGGCACTTTTGCCGCATGTTAACCTTGAATTATAAATAGGAGCCTCTTTCATGTGCGGCATTGTCGGTTATATAGGGCCTAAGAGGGTTGTTCCGGTCATCATCGAGGGCCTGCGGAAACTCGAGTATCGGGGTTATGACTCTGCGGGGATCGCGGTGGTCACCAAGGACGGCAAGCTGGAAATCCGCCGAGCCGCAGGCAAGCTCCGCAACCTGGAAGAAGTTATCGCCAAATCGCCGATCGAAGGTACTTACGGTATCGGGCACACGCGTTGGGCAACGCACGGGCGGCCTACGGAAGAAAATGCTCACCCACATCGTGACTGTAGCGGACAGATTGTGGTAGTGCATAACGGAATAATTGAGAATTACCTGGAATTAAAGGAGCAACTTCAGCGCGAAGGGCACAAATTCGTAACCGAGACTGACACCGAAATCGTGGCCCATCTGGTCGAGAAACATTCCGCCAATAACACGCCGCTTGAAGAAGCTGTGCGGAAGTCGCTGAAGGAACTACGCGGCATTTACGCTCTAGTGTTTTTATCCGCCAAGGAGCCGATGAAAATCGTGGCGGCACGGCTAGGACCGCCTTCCGTGATTGGTATCGGCAACGGAGAATATTTTGTCGCCAGCGATATTCCCGCGCTGCTGGAACACACCCGGGACATGTTCTTTCTGGCCGATGGCGACATCGCGGTGCTTACGCGCGACGGTGTAAAAGTAATGGATCACGATGGCCGCACCGTAGAACGGCCCACACAGCACGTTGCTTGGGACCCCATCATGGTGGAAAAGGGCGGCTACAAGCATTTCATGCAAAAAGAAATTTTTGAGCAGCCACGGGCGGTGCGCGACACTCTGCTCGGCCGAATTTCGCAAGACACTGGCAAAATCTTCCTGGACGAAATGAGAATTTCCGAGCAGCAATTCCGCACCTTCGAGAATGTGCGCGTGGTGGCTTGTGGAACGAGTTGGCACGCTGGTCTGGCCGCCAAATTCATGATCGAGCGACTGGCGCGCATTCCCGTCGAAGTCGATTACGGCAGCGAGTTTCGTTATCGCGACCCGATCCTCGACTCCAAAACACTGACGGTATGCATCAGCCAATCCGGAGAAACGGCTGACACTCTCGCTGCTCAACGCGAGGCCAAACTCAAAGGTTCGCCCACGGTCGCCATCTGTAACGTCATGGGATCAATGATTACGCGAGAAGCGGCAGGAACCATTCCTACTCACGCAGGCCCAGAGATCGGGGTGGCTTCCACGAAAGCGTTTACGGCGCAACTCACAGCGCTATTTCTGCTGGCTGGTTACCTTGGCCAAGTCCGCGGGAAAGTCAGTTCCGATTGCGCCATAAAATTGATGCAAGAGATCACTCGCATTCCGCACAAAATGGAACGCGTACTGCAGACAGACGAAAAAGGAGTTTACGAAAATCTCGCGCGGCAGCTATTTCGGTATAGTGACTTTCTCTATCTGGGACGCGGGATTCATTACCCCATCGCATTGGAAGGCGCATTGAAGCTTAAGGAAATTTCATATATTCACGCGGAAGGCTACCCGGCCGGGGAAATGAAGCATGGGCCTAATGCATTGATTGATGAGAATCTACCGGTGGTGGTGCTGGCGACTCGCGATGAGAGCGACCCTGACTCCATGACGCGTTATGAAAAGAGCGTGTCCAACATCCAGGAAGTGAAAGCGCGAGACGGCATCGTGATTACAATTGCGACGGAGAATGATCGCCTGGCGCGCGCGGCTTCCGATCACATTATTGAGTTGCCACCTGCGCCAGAACTGCTTTCGCCGTTGCTGGAAATCATCCCGCTACAATTGCTGGCTTACCACATCGCAGTACGGCGAGGGTGCGACGTGGATCAGCCTAGAAATCTTGCGAAATCCGTGACCGTCGAGTAGACGTTCTGCTCGCAAAACACTCCCCGGCTTTTCCGTTAGAATAAAAGCATGGGTCGACGATCCGTGTGGTCCGTTATTTTTCTTTGCCTTAGTTCCCTTCTCATCCCCGACTCGGTTATGCCGATCGTCGCGCAAACTACCGACAGCCCTACCGCGACGCTGAAAACGATCCACGCTGACGGCGTTAAGCACTTGAGCCCGGATCAAGTCATTGCACTGGCTGGCCTGAACGTCGGGAGCGCTGTCGGAAAGCAGGACTTACAAGCAGCGGCGGATCGACTGGTACAAACCGGTCTGTTTTCTAATGTGAATTACGCTTTCCAGTCCAAAGACGACGGCCTGTATCTGACATTCAAGCTGGTAGAGGCGCCCAGAATTCCGGCGTACTTCGACAATATCCCGTGGTTTACGGATGGGGAGTTGGCTGACGCCATCCGCAAAGTTCTGCCTTTCTACGACGGCACCGTGCCGGAAGGTGGTGCCACCGATGACAAAGTGGCCTCCATCGTGACCGATTTAATCGCATCCCGAGGCATGAATACGAAGGTGGAATATCAGGTCATCAGCAATCCGCTCGGGGAAGGTACGGTGCAGGAGTTTCGAATCGCGGATGTGGTGCTGCAAATCGCGAAAATAGAATTTGGCGATCCTGCACTGGCGAGTTCCAAAGAGCTGCACCAGCATCTCGGCGAAGTACAGGGCAAAACATATTCGCGGATGGTTATAGATTTATTTTTGGCGGAACAGGTGAAGCCGCTTTACCTGCAAAAAGGTTTTTTGCGCGCGAAGCTTGGCCCGCCTGAAATTCGGTTGAGCGGTAATCCGAATCAAAAACTGCCTGACCAAATTCCGGTGTTCGTACCCATCACGCCGGGCCCTGTTTACCGCTGGAAAGGCGCGCAATGGAGCGGAAATACGGTGCTTTCAGGCTTCACAATGAGCGCGCTGATCGGCATGAAAGACGGTGATGTGGCTAATGGGATGGCGATTGAGGCAGCGTGGACGCGCGTGCAGGAAGAATACGGGCATCGCGGTTACCTGGATGCTAAGGTCGAACCGGTTGCGGAATTTGACGATCAGGCGCACACCGTTTCGTACCGAATCAATATTACTGAGGGGCGGCCGTATAAATTTGGAAAGTTGGGTTTGACCGGAGTGTCGCCCACCGCCGAGAAGCGTCTGCGTGCTGCATGGCCAATTTTAAGCGGAGATATTTTCGACAAAACCAAGTACGAGGACATTCTTCTGAAACTGCAGGTCCATAAGGAACAGGTTTTTGTCGATCTGCCGGTGCATTACGAGTCGGTCGGACATTGGCTACAGACGGACGCCGAGACTGGAATGGTGGATGTGCTGCTCGATTTCAAATGAAGGAGTACAGTGCTCACCGGAGTTGTTTAGATTGTCGGTGGGGATATACTCGAACTGTATGGGAAATTCATTAGTTCGAATTCGCGAGAGGGAGCAAAGCTCGCTCACGGCAGAGCAAAAAGAGCAGCAACTGCTCGCTCGTCTGGCGGATTGTGGCTCGATCATTGTGGCGCTTTCAGGTGGGGCGGACTCCGCTTATCTGGCGTGGGCAGCGCAAAAGGCGTTGGGCGAAAGAGCGCTGTCTGTCACGGCACTTTCACCGAGTTTTTCCGCCTACGACCGCGCCATGGTCGAAGATTTTGTTTCTAAATTGGGTGTGCATCATGAATTCGTGGAAACGCACGAGCTGGATAATCCCGCTTACCGCGCGAACGCGGCGGATCGCTGTTATTACTGCAAAGACGAACTATTTGAGGTGTTGGATAAACTGGCCGTTGAGCGAAAGTTCGAGGCGGTTTGCTATGGCGTGAATGCCGACGACACAGTGGATTTTCGGCCGGGTCATCGAGCGGCGACCGAGCACAGGGTACTAGCTCCGCTGCTGGATGTGCGTCTGACGAAGGCTGAGATTCGAATGCTATCTGAGCGTGCCGGACTGCCCACTTGGGACCGTCCAGCGTCGGCTTGCCTGTCTTCGCGTTTGCCGTACGGAACGGAAGTCACGCCTGAACGGCTTGCACTGGTGGAGCGCGGGGAATCCGCTTTGCGGGAGCTGGGATTTCGGCAGTTCCGCGTGCGTTTGCATGACAAACTGGCGCGCATTGAAATCAGTCCGGAGGAAATGCCACTGGCGTTTTCTGAAAATATGGCGGCAAAAATGGCTCAGACGTTAAAAAAGGCCGGTTTCACTTATGTGGCATTGGACCTCGAGGGCTACCGCCAAGGGTCTCTGAATGAGAGTCTTACCAAGGCTAACCAGGCCCCCGTCAAAGTACAGCGCGGAACATAATTCTCTTTTCCTACGTATCCATAATAGGTACAAGTATTAAGCATCAGGGCAGGCTTTCCTTTTCAAGGAGACCCGTGACAAGTGCAAACAAGAATGCGTTTCATGCTTTCTTGGCGGCGGCGTCTTTCGCGCTGGCTGGTTGCTACGCAGGCGCGGGTGTTAGCGGCTCCTTCGATAAGAGTTTTAATGTTTCCGGACACACGCGATTGGAACTTAGCAATCCTTCGGGCGATGTGGAGGTTACTGGAAGCGCCGATGGGCAAGTTCACGTGCATGGTGATGTGCGCGCGAATGGGATGGGTTTTGATAAGCCTCAGGAGCGGTTGAATGAAACGCTGGCTAATCCGGGAATTGAGCAGAGAGGCGACACCATTCGAGTTGGGAAACATTTCTCGAACATGCGTAATTTGACGATCGCGTACAAGATCGAAGTGCCGCACGACACCGAATTGAATTTGAGCGTGGTGTCCGGCGCACTGAGGTTACGAAATGTGCGTGGACCGGTAATTGCTCAGGGAGCTTCGGGCTCAATACGCGTGGAGCAAATTGAGCGGGACGCGCAACTCACGTCGATGAGCGGCTCACTAGACGCCAATGATGTAGGCGGGGATGTGCGAGCTTCGAGCGCTTCCGGAGAAGTGACTATCACTAATGCGAAGGGTGATGTACGGGCACATACCCTTAGCGGCGCCGTGAAGGTGGTGAATCCTGGCGGGCGCGTGGAGGCTGACGACGCCAGCGGCTCAATTGATATCGAGGGCGCCAAGTTCGACGCCAAGGCCCATGATGTGTCAGGCGAAATAATCATCCGCGGTGATCCCGGTGAGCACGGGTATTGGGATCTTAAAACGGTGTCTGGAAGCGTCAACGTATATGTGCCGTCCACTTCGAATTTTCGATTCGCCGCGGACGCCATTTCGGGAGAAATCAAAGCTGATATTCCCATCGTAATCGAGGAACAGGGGAAGCATTCGTTGCGCGCTCACGTGGGGAACGCTGGTGGCCGAATTGAAGTGCACACTGTTTCAGGAGAAATTCACGTTAGTGGTGGCAACTAGACGCTCTCGCAGATTCGATTCTTTGATCCTCCTTCCGACAAGTTTAACTCCACAGAAATCTGCAGCAGAGCTAGCAATGGCTTAGAATTGAGAAATGCGTGCAAGGCCCGGTTTGCTCTCCGCCATAATATTGGCAATAACTTTGCTCACTTTTAGCAATGCCGCTTTGATATGCGCACAAAACGAGAATAAGCCGAGTTCTACTGCCCACGCACAAGTACAGAAACCGGCTCCTGAGAAAAACGTCCCAGCGGTAAAGGCGCCGACTGCGGCTGAAGAACTGCAACAAGCGATTGCGAGTGCTGGGAACGACCGGGCTGCACTGGTGCGAAACCTGGAAGCGTACCTCGTGAAATATCCGGATTCACCACAACGGCCGCAGATTTATCGCGCGCTGGTGGAAGCCAACCTACAACTTCGGGACACGGCACGGGCAGCAGATTATGCGGAGCGTGTCGTCGCGCTCGCGCCCGATGACATGTCGATCACGCTGGTCGCAATTCAACTACTTCAGCGCAGCGGGGACGAAGCGGGGTTGCGCCGTGCCGTTAGTTACGCCGGACGGGTGCTGGGATTTGTGGAACGAACCAGCCTGGATGAGAAATCGCCGAAAATGTCACCTGACGAATGGCGGATGGCGAGGGCGCGTGACCGCGCTTCGGTTTTGCAATTGCGTGGGGAGCTATATCTCAAGCTAAAGGATAGTGCTGCAGCGCAAAAGGATTTTAAATCTAGTTACGCGGCACTGCCGACACCCGGAGCAGCCGAAAAACTGGGCGAAGTAGCGGAGATGAATAAGGATTTCAACGCGGCGATTGAACAATATGCACGAGCATTTGCTCTGGCCGACAGCGCCACCTCGGGCGTGACCCGTAAGGAAATTCGCCAAAAGATTGGAAATGTATGGCGGCTGGCGCATGGTTCCGATGAGGGGCTGGGCGATTACTTGTTGCGGGCATATGACCAGGTGTCGCAAGCGGCCAGCACTGCTAAAACCAAGAAAAACTCCGGGGCGCGAGAAGTTTCAGAATTTACACTACGGAAAGCTCCCGACGGCGCTCCTTATCCGTTAGCGGGCAAAAAAGGTGAGGTGCTGGTAGTGAGTTTCTGGGCTACGTGGTGCGGCCCATGTAGAGCTCTCGAACCGCAATTTGAGCGGGTCGCAGCACAGTTCAAAGGAAATGAACAGATTTCTTTTATCGAAGCTGATTGTGACGATGACGAAAGCCAAGTCGGGCCGTACCTGGAGGAGATAAAACCGCGTGTCCCGGTGGTTTTTGCGGACGGATTGGATCACCTGTTGGCGGTCAACGATCTCCCAACCGTCGTCATCATCGACCGCAGAGGCAAAGTTGTTTATCGCGCGGAAGGATTCGGAGAGGAAACATTCGAACGCGACCTGACCGCAGCAGCCAGGCGCGCCCTGGAAACTGCAGCTACGAGCCTGCCCCCTGTGACTTCTGCTCCCTAGATTGAGGATATTTCTCAGCCACTTCGCGCGCCGCGATGATGGTATTGACGTGAATCGCGACGGTATCTTCCACGCGCCGCGCGTAGCCGCCAGCTAGAGCCGTCGTAACGGGGATCGATCGCGATCTTGCAGCTTCAAATATTTCGCGATCGCGGCGTTTCAAACCTGCTTTGGTGAGTAACAAGCCTCCCAACTGATCTTCGCGATACGGATCTGCGCCGCCGACGTAAAAAACCATATCCGGTTTAAATCTGTCGAGACAGCGTTCCACTGTCGGGATTAGCGCGGCAAGGTATTCGTCGTCGCCAGCACCATCTCGCATATTGACATCTACACTGGAAGGAGGCTTGTGCGCGGGATAATTATTTACCTGGTGAATGGATATGGTGAAGACCGAAGAATCATCGGCAAAAATGGCTGCGGTGCCGTTTCCGTGGTGAACGTCGGTGTCGACGATCATAGCTTTCTTGATGTCGCCATCACTCTGCAGGCGGCGAACCGCGACCGCGACATCATGAATCGCGCAAAAACCTTCGCCGTGATTGGCGTACGCGTGGTGAAAGCCACCGCTTAAGTTCGAACCAAAACCGTCTCGCAACGCGGCCTGGGCCGCGAGAATTGTTCCGCCTGCGGCTAGCCATACCGCTTCCGCTAACTCAGGCGAGTAAGGGACTTCGAGTTTCATGATTTCACTGGCGGTCAATGTGCCGGTTTTCAACTTGCTTACCCATGAAGGGGTGTGGACCCGCAGGAGATCTTTGTCGGAGGCAGGTTGAGGCGTAAGGAAATCGTCTGGGACCGCGATTCCTGAGTTAATGAGTTCTTCGGCGATCAGCCGAAATTTTTGCGAGGGAAAAACATGGGCTCCTAGATTCAGATCGTAGCGCGGGTGATAGACGACTTTGAAAGGAAGCATAGCGATCCGCGGCGGTGCAGTTAATTCTCGCGAGAGAGAATGAAGTCCGGAAGGGTCATTAAGGCGCGACCGTACTCACTGTTGGCGTGTCCGTTGAGACAAGCTTTCGCACGACGGGCGTAGTCATGAGCAAGCTCGCGAGCACGCCTGAGCGCTCCGGAGTCTTGAACGAGCGCGACCAGCGTTTCTGGACGCACGGAATTAAATTCCTTTTCTTCGAGGACCTGGATGACGAGGTCACGAGCGTCACGGTGCCCATTTTCCATCGCGTAGATGAGCGGCAGCGTGACCTTGCCTTCTTTCAAATCGCTAAGCACGGGCTTTCCAAGTTGCTTTGCAGAGGCCGTAAAATCCAGCAGATCATCGACCAGTTGAAAGGCTAGACCGGCGTAGCGGCCGTAATCCGCGAGGGCCTCTTCTTCTTCTCCTTCGAGTCCCGCGAGGACAGCGCCGAGCCGGGCACATCCGCTGAAGAGGCACGCGGTTTTATAGGTGGCAAGGCGTACGGCGTCGTCTTCCGTGACATCGATGCGGCCGATCTTTTCAAGCTGAATGAGCTCGCCTTCCACCATTTTTTGCGTGAGATCGATCAGCACATCGAGGATGCGGAAGTTTCGCTCTTCCAGCGCCATCTGGAAGGACTGCATGTAAAGCCAGTCGCCAGCCAAAACGCTGCGGTGATTACCCCATCTGGAATTCGCGGAAGGGCGTCCGCGGCGGGTGTTTGCGCTGTCGATTACATCATCGTGAATCAGGGTGGCGCTATGGAGAAGCTCCACGACTGCGGCCAGTCGAATCGCACCAGGGCTGTGTGCGCCAGCATAACGATTGCAAAGTATGAGAAGCGCGGGGCGCAGGCGTTTACCGCCGCCACCCAGAAGATAGCTGGTTATTTCCGAAACGGGTTCGAATGCGGTAGCACTTTGGCGTGAAAGTTCGTCTTCCACGAGAACAAGATCGTCGCGGACTAGATCGAAGATCTCCTTAGCGGTTAGCAGCGCGATGGGATTCCTCCTGGCACCGCTCGAATCATGCGACTCAACTGTGGCCGCATTAAGATATAGAGGCCGGAGAATCTGGCGGCCGGACAAGCTGGAAGAAACTCCTAAAATTTGCTGCGGTGGTGGCGGCGAATTCTTCCGGCAACAAGTTTCTCACATTCGCGAGCGTGCGCGCTACTTCCGCGATATAGGCGGGCTCGTTGCGTTTGCCGCGGTAGGGTTGCGGCGCTAGGAATGGAGAGTCGGTTTCGATCAGAATGCGGTCGAGAGGAACTTCTTTTGCGGCGTCACGAATATGCTGGGTCTTTGGATATGTGGAATTGCCGGCGAAGGAGATCATGAACCCGGCGTCGAGGCCGCGGCGGACCTCCCCAACTGTACCGGTGAAACAATGCAGAATGCCGCCGATTCCGGTGGGGCGCCAGACCTCATCGATGAGCGCGAGACAATCGGCCCAGGCATCGCGGCAGTGGATGATGATGGGGAGTTTGGCGTCACGGGCCAGAGCCATTTGGTCGCGGAATACTCGATGCTGGACATCGCGCGGGGAGTGATCGTAAAAATAATCCAGTCCAATTTCGCCCCAAGCGATTACTTTGGGATGTTTTGCGAGGATCGAGAGTTCTTCGAGGTGCTGCGGCGTGGCTTGCTTTGCTTCGTGCGGATGAATCCCAATGCTGGCATATATCCAGTCATATCGATCTGCAAACGGAAGAGCGGAATCTAGCTTTTCTGGCCCCGGCCCAGTGCCGATCGCTAGGAGCGCCGATACACCGGCGGCGCGAGCTCGATCCAACATGGCTTCGCGATCATCCGCGAATTGAGGGAAATCTATGTGGGCGTGAGAGTCGACTAATTCCATTCGCAAAGGATGCTACTTGAGGCGAGCTCCAACTTCCACATCTTCCAGGAAGCCGGCGAGGACTGGCCTTCCCTCCGGGCCGACGGATGCGGCGACGATCATGCCGTTGGATTCGACACCGCGCAGTTTGCGCGGAGCTAGATTCGTAACGACTGCCACTTTGCGACCTATCAACTTTTCGGGTTCGTAAAATTGCGCGATGCCGGCACAGATTTGGCGCACCTCGTTGCCGATGTCCACAGTGAGCTTCAACAATTTGTCCGCGCCAGCGATACGTTCCGCGGTTTGAATCTGCCCGACGCGCATTTCGACTTTGGCAAAGTCTTCAATGCCAATTTTTTCCGTGGCTGCGGATGCCGCGGCTGGAGCAGCAGCGGCGATGGGTGCACTTGCGGGAGCGGCTGGTGCCGGCCCAGCGGCCGGTTTTTGTGACCGATTTTCCATGGCTTCGATCCTCTCTATTGCTTCTGTTTTTTCGACGCGTGGGAATAGGGCTTGAAATTCTCCGAGCTTGATGCCGGGCGACAGTTGACCCCAGCGCAAGTTGTCTAATTCCAGCGATGCCAGATTTCCGGTTTGTCCAAGAAGCTTCCAAACTTTCGCGGTGCTCTCCGGCAGAACTGGATGTGACAGAGCGGTTACGACGCGCAAAACCTCGGCGGTCACCCAAAGAATTGTTCCGCGACGTTGCTGGTCAGCATCGGAGGTGCCGAGGCTCCAGGGTTGCTCAGTGGTGAGATACTTATCGGCGGCGGCGATGACGGACCAGATCAATTCGAGTGCGCGCGAGAATTCGAATTTGTCGTAGTGTTCGAGGACCTGGGCGATGGAGGCTTGCGCGACTTTGGCGAGCTCCTGGTCTTGAGGCTGAAGCTCCGAGACCTTAGGTATTTTTCCACCAAAACTACGGTCGATCATCGCGGCGGTGCGGCTGGCAAGATTGCCCAAACCGTTGGCAAGATCGCTGTTATAGCGAGCGATGAGTGCCTCGCGATTGAAACCACCGTCTGCTCCGAAAACAATTTCACGCAGCAGGAAGTAGCGCAAGGCGTCCACACCAAGGACGCTGACGATGGGTTGCGCGGATTGAATGTTGCCGCGCGATTTGGACATTTTCTCGTCCTGAAACAGGAGATGGCCGTGAGCGAAAATCTTTTTTGGTAGATCCAAGCCCGCAGCCATGAGAAATGCAGGCCAGTAAACCGCGTGGAAACGGATAATTTCCTTACCGACCAGATGCACATCGGCGGGCCAATAGCGGGCAAATTCGTCTTTTCTGATGGGGTAGCCCACGGCAGTGATGTAATTGGTCAGTGCGTCGGACCACACGTAGAAAACATGTTTCTCGTCGCCTTGCCAGGGGATTCCCCACTTCAGCGTGGTGCGGCTGATGGACAGATCGCGCAAACCGCCGCGCACGAACGAAATTACTTCGTTGCGGCGAGCTTCCGGCTGAATGAACTCCGGATGTTGTTCGTAATAATTCAGGAGCGGTTTTTCAAATTTCGATAGCTGGAAAAAGTAATTTTCTTCTTTGACGCGTTCCGTCACCCGGCCGCATTCCGGACAAGTCGCGCCCGGGGTGGAGTCGTCGATATACATTTCGTCGGAGACGCAGTAATTCCCCTCGTAATGCCCTTTGTAAACGTAGCCATTATTTTGAATCTCACGGAAAAGGTGCTGCACGGCGTGGGCGTGGCGGGTTTCGGTGGTGCGGATGAAACGGTCGACACGCAGGCCCAATTCCTTCCACAGGTCGCGATACTCGGCGGACACGCGATCGACGAAATCAATCGGCGATTCATTGTTGTTCTTCGCGGAGCGCTCAACTTTTTGGCCGTGCTCGTCGGTGCCGGTAAGAAACAGCACATCAAACCCGCGCATCTGTTTGTAACGCGCAATAGCGTCCGCGGCGATAGTGGTGTACGTGTGCCCGAGGTGCGGCCGCGCATTTACGTAATAGATGGGAGTGGTGATGTAATACTTCGGTTTCTCGGACGCCATTTCCTCTATTTTGACCTAAGTGTTCCGGATACGGATACAAACGCCTTAAAAAGTATTTTACGCTGGTCCGTTTGCGGGACGGTGCTTCAACTAGATTGACGCTTAAATTGAGCTAGCTCTTTCCGCTGGCTTGATAGGTGCGTAAGGCTTCGCTGATTACTTGCTGCAACGGAACTCGTTTCTCGACGGCAAGTTTGCGGCAATCATCATACTCTGGTGTGACGTGCAGAATGTGACCATTCGAACGTGACAGTTTGATGCGCACTGATCCGTAAGTAGTAGAAACGTTCACCCATTCCCTTGGCAAGGCCCGGCGTTGCGCCCGGTGGCGACGCACACCGAAGGTGGTAGTCTCGGCGAAAAGAAGCGACATCAGGGCTTCGGTATCTTCCGGCCGGCATAAAATGGTCAACAATGTACCGGGTCGGTTCTTCTTCATTTGCAATGCGGTAGTGTACACATCCAGCGCACCAGCTAGGAGTGCCTTCTCCAAAACGTAGCCATAAATTTGCGGGTTCATGTCGTCCAGATTGGCTTCGATAATGGAAATTTCTTCATCGCTCGCAGACAACATCTGTTCTGTGGAGTCACCAATCATAATGCGGACGACGTTGGGCTGTCCTTCGAGGTCGGCCGTTCCAGCGCCGTAGCCGATGGCAGAAACCGTCATCGGCGGCTGTGGTCCAAAAAAGTCGCACAATGTCGCAACGATTGCCGCGCCGGTGGGGGTGACCAACTCACGCTGCACACCATTCGAGAAGGTCGGCGCGCCTTGCAATAGTCTAGCTGTCGCCGGAGCGGGAACTGGCAACACACCGTGGGCCATTTTTGCCGTGCCGCCGCCCACATTTAACGGTGAACAGGCAAAGCGCTCAATGCCCAGCGCGTGAAAGCCGATACACGATCCCACGATGTCCACGATGGCATCGACTGCGCCAACCTCATGGAAATGCACTTTGTCGAGTGGAGCGTCGTGAACATGCGCTTCAGCCTCGCCAAGTTTTTGAAAAATGCGCGAAGCGCGATCTCGAACCGGCAGAGCCAGATTTGAGTTGTTCAAAAGTTCAAGAATGGTCGCGAGTGATCGGTGTTTTTGCTGGTCTTCGGTTTGGACGCGCACGCGAGTGGCGGCCATGCCATTTTTCCAAACTTTCTCTGGGGTCAAAGTCCAACCTGGAACTTGCAGGTATTTTAATTCTCCACGCAGCAAGTCCGCGGAACAGCCAGCGTCCACAAGCGCTCCGAGCGTCATGTCGCCGCTGATACCCGAAAAACAGTCAAAATAGGCAAGTTTCATGGGGTCTTTCGTCGCACGAGAAGATCCTGCACGGTCAAAATGAAGTGCGAAAGCGGCTAGTTGATAGTAACGACGGCGCTAAAAGGTGTCAAACCTCGGCCACTTACCGCTAGTTGCGGAATTCGAGCACCATGTTTTCTTCGTCGTGGGATTCGTTACCGATTTTTAGGCCACGGGGTTCGATGCCGAAAGAACGGAAGCCGAGGGATTCGTAGAGTTTTCTGGGAGCTGGTTGACCGACCCCGACGGTGAGGAGCAGCATTTCGAGTTCGGGGATGGACTTAGCGCGTTTTATGGCGGCTTGCATGAGGGATTTGGCGATTCCGCGCCCACGTGCCGAAGGATTGACGAAGACGCCCCATATCCAGGCTTTATGGCGGCGCTTCAGCGGCACCTCCTGGTAGCAGCCGACCATTCCGACGGCGGTTTGCTGTTCGAACGCGCCGACAATGAAGTTTTCGGCATGGTCAGCGCGTAAGCGCGCAGCAAATTCTTCCACGGAAATGGCGCGCAGTTCCTCCGGCGAATCCACGAAGGACCAGGGATCGGTCTGAAGCGCCAGCATGCGCAAATCCCAAAGCGCCTGGGCATCTTGTTCTGTAAATAATCGGATCTCCATGGGTCCTCTGCACTTCCATACAACGAGGATAACAGCGCCTCAAAAACTTGACATCATCCCGCAACAAACAGGAGACTCTTCGGCACGCGTCTAACCAATTCAGGGATCGCTCTAATGCCATTTGAAGGAGGAGATAAATGAGGCCGAATTATGTGGCAGTGTTTGTAGCCGCGTTAGTTTATTGGTTGCTGGGCGCGGTGTGGTTCGCGGTGCTATTCAGCAGACCGTGGATGGCGCTTGAAAATATTACGCCGGAGCAGGCCGGCGGTTCGAATCCCATTGCGCCATACATCCTCTCGTTTATTCTGAATCTGGTTATCGCGTTTGTATTGGCACAACTTTGCGCCTGGCGAAATGCCAACACCGCTGCCCGGGGCGCGGCACTGGGTATACTTATATGGATCGGATTTGTAGGTCCGGTGACCTACACCACATACATGTATGAAATGCGGCCTAAACAGTTATTTGCAATCAACGAGTTCTACCCGTTGGTTGGGTTGTGCTTGATGGGCGCCATTCTGGGCGCGTGGACGAGGAGAACAGCCGCATAAATTTCGTCGAGATTGCACAGCACCAAATCCGTATTTCGTTCTTCCGTGTTAATTCTAGATGGTGAAGTTTGTTCACGGGATTGAGGAAACGTGTATCTGAAGCTGACAAAGCGATTCCGCGATGCGTTAGGCGCGCACATCCGGGAGAAGTACGGCTTGGATATCGCGATCGTTACGGAGCGTCCGCCAAAAATTGAAATGGGCGAGGCTGCTTCGCCGGTTAGTTTTGAGCTGGCAAAACGGCTGAAGCGGGCGCCGCGGCAGATCGCGCAAGAAATTGCATCTAGCCTCGCACCCATTGAAGGGATCGCAAGAGTTGAAGTTGCGGGTGCTGGATATCTGAATGCCTATTTTGAGCGCGCGAATTTTTTGCTGTACGTTCAACGCGAGGCAGGCTCGGCCACGGCACCTGGTCGTGGCGGCAAAATAATCGTGGAGCACACCAGCATTAATCCGAATAAGGCGGCGCACATTGGGCACGTCCGAAATGCTGTCTTAGGCGACACGATCGCGCGAGTGCTGCGGCACACTGGCGGCGCGGTGCAGGTGCAGGTGCAAAACTACATCGACAACACGGGCGTACAGGTCGCCGACGTAGTCATCGGTTTTGTACATATGGAGAAGAAAAATCTCGCGCAGGTGCGCGAACTGGCCGCGCAGCCAAAATTCGATTACCTGTGCTGGGATGTTTACGCACGCGCGGCGCAGTTTTTGGAGCAGGACAAAAGTCGTGCGGCAGCGCTGCGCGGGGAGACACTGAAGGCCATTGAAGAAGGTGGCGGCGAAGTTGCCGAAATGGGCATGGTGATCGCAAATGCGATTGTAAGCCTACACCTGCGCACCATGGCACGATTGGGAATTTTCTACGAACTGCTGGCACGCGAGAGCGAAATTTTGCATTTGCATTTCTGGGATGCGGCGTTTGAACAGTTAAAGGCTGCGGGGGCTATTCTTCTGGCGACGACTGGAAAGATGGCTGGTTGCTGGATCATGCCTGCAAAAGAGAAAGCCAAGGCCGAAAAAGCGGATGTGGCGTCGACAGAAAGTCTCGACGCCGATGCCAACGAGAGTGCAAACTCCGATTCGGATGAGAATGCCAATAATCAAGACAAGATTATTGTGCGATCGAATGGGACGGTGACATACGTAGGCAAAGATATTGCCTATCAGTTATGGAAATTTGGGTTGCTGGGCAAGGATTTTTTATACGTCAAGTGGCCGAATGCGCCTGGCTCGCATGTTTTGTGGAGCACTGCGAGCGAGAACGGTGATCCTTCAGCGCCAATTTTCGGGGCGCCTGGCACGTGGGTCTACAACGTGATCGACTCCCGCCAAGCCTATTTGCAGGACGTAGTGAAGGAAGGCTTGCGCGCGCTGGGGCACAGCAAAGAGGCTGATCATTCCATTCATTTGGCGTATGAAATTGTGGCGCTGACGCCGCGATGCGCGGCCGAGATGGGTTATGAGCTCTCACCGGAAGAGGCAAAGAAGCCTTACGTAGAAGTCAGCGGCCGCAAGGGGTTCGGCGTCAAAGCCGACGACTTGCTCGACAAGCTGGAAGCTGCGACATTGAGCGAAGTTCAGCAGCGCCACGTCGATATGGACCGCGAGACGCAAAGAGAAACCGGGCAGAAGATTGCCGTAGGCGCGTTGCGATTTTTTCTTTTGAAATTTACTCGTAACGCGACTATTGCGTTTGATTTTAAGGATGCGCTGAGCTTCGAAGGAGAGACCGGTCCCTATTGCCAGTATGCGGTGGTGCGCATCCGGGGGATTCGCCGCAAAGGGACGGAAGCCGGCGCCACGCAGATGGAAGTTACCCAGGAAACCGTTGCGACGTTATTTTCTGGGCCAGAAGGTAACGGCTTGTGGGAGTTAGTGGTGCTGGCAGGATCGCTTGACATGGCTGTGGAAGCAGCAATCAAAGGGCAGGAGCCGGCTTTCGTGGCGAAGTTCGCGTTTCAATTAGCGCAGGCTTTCAACCTGTTCTATCACCATCATCACATTTTATCGGAAGCGGATGAACAAAAGCGCGCCTTCTTGCTACGGCTGACTGAACTGGTTGAAACGCAATTGGTGAGAGCGCTGGATTTGTTGGGGATCGAGGCGCCGGAGAAGATGTAGCTTTGGTTAAAAGCCGGCCCGTAAATCATTCTCCGGCGCGCTCAAAAGAACCGGGGGAAATTCAAAAACCGCACCCTTGAAAAACGAAGCTGTGAAGAAACCCATCGCGCTCTCAACAAAGGAGTCAGCGCGCGTGTCTTTGTGAATCGTTTTGGCCGATCTCTGTGGGTTTGTTTTTCCGCTCTTTTCAGCTTGCGGCGGCTTCTAGCTTCCTCAAGCGGATCCAGTGCTGCAAGTTGTAAGTGAGGCAGGCCCACAGCATCTCCATCTGCACCTTTCCCAAGCCGCGCACGTGAAATTGTCGCAGCCCGAGCTTGCTTTTGATCCACGCGTGGCAAAATTCCACGACTCTTCCACGGCGGCGGTACTGCGATTGCGCTTCTTCGCTGGCCATCTTCCTGC